>CAZMHW010000131.1:0-8332 GCA_964566105.1 uncultured Akkermansia sp. | reverse complement strand
CCTTTTTACTACCTGCGCTTTCCACTTTCAGAAGGTAAACGCCTTCCTTTAGCGGAAGGTTTTTCCAGCTGAACTCGTTTTTATGATCCCCCACAAGCGTTTCATGCAAAAGAGTTTTTCCATTCAGGTCAGTGATAGTCACTTCTGCCTGAGTTAACTCCAGTCCCTTCTTTAATGTGAAGAAAAAGGAGTCTCCGCTTTTTACAGGATTTGGGAAGAATGAAAAGTCAAGTGTTACTTCAGCATCCAGACTCACCGTAGCAGAATATTTGTATGTGCCGTCAAAATCGGTTTGTTTCAAGCGGTAATAAATAATGCCTTCCGGCGCCTGATTGTCATAGGTTTGGTAGGATTTTAAGCTGGTGCTGTTACCCGCTCCTTTTATCGTTGAAATAACAGTGTAGTTAATTCCGTCTGAACTTTTTTCAATACTGAAGTAAGCATTGTTTCTTTCAGATGCGGTTGACCAACTTAAGAGAACGCGGGTGTTTTGCGGTTGGGCGCTGAAGTTAATTAACTCAATCGGCAAGGGGCCGGTAACACCTGTAATAATACCTGAACCACTTACGCTGCCTCCGGAAGTCGCATTGGTGGTTCCGCCACTGTTATCTGATCCTGGACTGCCGTTATTTGTTTGCGTAGTGACATTTACAGTGGGTTGTGCCGAGGAATAAACAACAGCTCCCTGACCACCGCCCGCGCCGCCGCCGTGTGACGCAGAATTCCCAACGCTACCGCCGTTACCTCCGTTGCCACTTATAGTTAAAGGGCAGGAGGCACTGGCACTGAATGTAGAGGCTTGAATAACTATTGTGCCACCTGCACCACCCCCACCTGCGCCATCGTTTCCACTGTTTGCCGCGGTTATTCCGTTGGCAGAAACAAGAATAGAGCTGCCGCAGGTAGTGCTTGTTGCAATTGTATTGGCTTTTATTAAAATGATTCCACCCCCGTTTCCGCCGGCGGTACCTACGGAGTTATTGGCTTGTCCGCCGCCGCCGCCGCCGCCCATAAAAATACGGCTGACATTTATATTTGCTGAAA
Organism: uncultured Akkermansia sp.; assembly: GCA_964566105.1. GTDB lineage: Bacteria > Bacteroidota > Bacteroidia > B-17B0 > Aurantibacillaceae > Aurantibacillus. Next base: position 7,288 of record CAZMHW010000131.1, on the reverse strand, counting down.
GGGAAATACCACCTAAACCTCTGCCCGAATTAGTTGTGGTGCAAGGATATCCCAAACCACCATCACCGCCGGCGCTAAAATTACCGCCACCACCACCTCCAGCGTTATTTTCACTTCCTCCGCCACCGCCATTCAGAATTTTACCCCTTCCGTTGCTGTATGAGGTCACTGTGGCAAGATAAATGCCTTCGCCCTTCGCGCCTAATGTAGTGAGTGTGGATGTGTAAGATGTGTTGACACAGGAAAAATCACCGCTGGCGTTTGAGGAGGCCGAACCGCCTCTAAATCCGAGGCCATCAGCGAGGATGCTGTGATTTAAAGTAAGAGTATTGCTTACGTAAAATGCCACAACACCCCCCACGTTTCCGTTCCAGGTTATACCGCTGATATTCGCGGTAGTGGTATAATTGGCGCCAAGATCACGAAAACTGATGAGTTGTACTGAAGAATTGGCACCTGTGTTATAAGTGTTAGCAAGAACTGCTGATAGTGTCACGGAGGTGGGTGTGCCACTGGTTGGTGTAACCGCTGCGATCGTTCTTATTTCATATTTTCCCGCATTGGCAATGCTAGACAGGTTTCCAAAAGTAGAAGCGTTTGTCGTATTGGTTCCTATAACATTGTCCTGCATTTGCATCACCACTACTTGTCCGCCAACTGTAAAGGTATGGTTGGCAATGTTTACATTTGACAAAGCAAGCACGCTTGAACCGGTAACACTGGTTACTTTAGCGTAAGCATTGAGAGTGGTCTGAGCCAATGCAGCAAAAGACGCAATCCAGAGGAAAAATAGAAAGAGAAGACGCATAGCCGAGAGTGTGGTGCGAAGGTACTGAAAATGCGACGTAATTACCAGTGATTACCCAGTTTCTATGTAAGATTTGAAGCGTTTTTGTGAGAAAAGTGCGCTTATTGAACAATCAATTTTCGAATTTCACTGGAGTAAGCCGTTTGAAGTTTCAAAAGGTAGATGCCTTCTTTTAAAGGAACGTTTTTTAGACTGAACTCCGTTTTGTTTTCCATTTGAATGTTCTCGTGCATTACCTCTTTGCCGTTAAGATCGAGGATACTCAGCTCGACCTGTTTTAAACCGGCAGCGTTACTTAACTTGAATGACAGAGTCTCGCCACTCTTCACAGGATTTGGGAAAAGCGAAAATTGTATGGGTTCTTCAAAGTTCAGACTGATGTGAGCCGAGTATTTATATGTTCCATCAAAATCGGTTTGTTTTAAGCGATAGTAACTCACTCCTGCCGGTGGTTGATTGTCGTAGGTGTTGTAATTTCTGAGCTCTGTGCTGTTTCCGGCGCCTTTTATTTTAGCTATCGTGGTATACTCTATTCCATCACTGCTTCTCTCTATACTGAAGTAAGCGTTGTTACGTTCAGAAGCAGTTGCCCATTTTAAAAGCACACGGTTATTTTGTGGCTCGGCATTAAAGCTTAACAATTCAATAGGTAAAGGTCCGGTTGAGCTGGCAATAATACCTGTCCCACTGGTTCCACCACCATTTCCAGCGCTGATAGATCCTCCGCTGTTATCTGCTCCGGCAGCACCGTTATTGGTTTGTGTGGTTACATTGGCAGTAGGTTGTGTGGTTGAATAAATGACCGCACCCTGGCCGCCGCCGCCGCCGCCCGCGTGAGCCGCAGCATCCGAGACACTTCCGCCCGCCCCACCATTACCACGAACAGTTAGGGGGCAGGCCGCGTTTATCGAAAAAGTTGTCGCCTGGATAACAATAGAACCTCCGGCACCTCCGCCTCCCATGCCATCATTCCCACCACTAATAGCATCTATACCGTTGGCCGAAATACGAATGCTCGCACCACAAGTGGTGCTGGTTGCAATGGTGTTGGCTTTTATTAAAATGATGCCGCCACCGTTTCCTCCGGCGGAATTCTGCGCGTTATTTTGCTGGCCACCGCCACCGCCACCGCCCATAAAAATGCGGCTGGCGCTGATTTGTGTTGAAAGGGAAAGCCCTCCGATACCCCCGCCTGGAAAGGTGGTGCAGTTATTGTACCCATTGCCACCTTGTCCACCGGCTGTATAATTACCGCCACCGCCACCTCCGGCGTTGTGATCGTTTCCACCGCCACCGCCGTTCAGAATTTTGCCGCGGGCATTGTTAAAATTGTTATTGGTGTTTTTATAAATGCCTTCGCCTTTAAAACCTAATTGATTGTTGTTTGCAATAATGATGGTATTGCTTGGTGCCGTACACACGGGGCCTGAATTACCGTTGGAATAGAGACCGCCTCTAAAACCCAAACCATCCGCAAGAATCCGGTGGTTAAGTGTAAGGGTATTGGTCACATAAAATGCCACTACCCCGCCCACGTTACCATTCCATGTTAAACCGCTAATGTTGGCGGTGGTCGTATAATTGGCTCCCAGGTCGCGGAAACTGATCATCTGCACAGAAGAATTTGCTCCGGTATTGTAAGTGTTTGCGAGTACAGCCGCCAATGTTACAGAAGTCGGGGTTCCACTTGTAGGGGTCACAGCCGCAATGGTTCTTATTTCGTAGTTGCCTGCATTGGCTATGGCCGAAAGGTCTCCAAAGGTAGTAACGTTGGTGGTGTTTGTTCCAATCACATTGTCCTGCATTTGCATGATGACTACCTGACCGCCCACCGTAAAGGTATGATTGGCAATATTTACATTCGACAAAGCCAACACACTGGAGCTGGTTACGCTGGTTACTTTAGCGTAAGCGTTTACAGTGGTTTGTGAAAAACCAGAGTAGGAGACTACGACTGCTAAAAGCAGGCACAGCAGAGATCTATTGAGTCGGAGATGAGGTAAAAAAGATTCATCACAGCGTCTTTTGGACAATTTTGTGTGGGTGTGTGTAAATAGCATGTACAATAGTTGCGATAATGTCCTGTTTTTACGGCTGGAAGCCTCAAAAGGTTACAAAAATAGGCCTTTCAGGGCCATTAAAAATTCAATTTGAAGGACTGTTTTAGCTAAAAGCATTCAAATCCGTAAGACTCACTAGTTTTTCTTAAAGGTTTGGTTCAGGATGGTTGCCAAACGAATGCCGGCTTTTATGAGCTGCATTTTGATAATTGGAGTTACCTTATCCACATACTCGTCATCGAGTTTGTTTCCCTTAAAGTCGTAGGCGTAGGATAGTAATGCGCGGGACTCTTCCATCCATTTAAGAATGTCTACTTGTTGAAACTGGGTAATGTCTCTTTTGGTGAGGTTGTATGTTAAACGCATACACTCTTCGGTAGTAATGCTTTTGTATTCCAGTACTTCGGTATCCCACACATCGTGCAGATTGGTGGATTTAAAATAGAAACGTAGTTTAATGTTGTTTCCTCCTTTGTCCTTGGCAAAGCCGCAGTGCAGCGGTTGGTGGATGTCCGCCACTAAATGGATTAATATTTTAAGGGATAAAAGCACTTCTGTTTTTGTTTGTGCTTTGCGACTCTTAAGTGTAGTAATAATATTCTCCAGTACATTTACTACATCCGGATTTTTTGTGCGCACATAGGTCTTGTCCGCCTCAATGGCTACAAAATGCCAGGGTTTCATAAAGTCGTAAGAAGTGTTCATTACTACTTCGTCCATCCAGTAGCCTGCTTTTTCAATGGTAATGTCATCCAGGTAACTGTCAATAGAATCCAACACCGCAGGATCGAGATATGATTTGGCAATCTGTGCTACAATTTTATGTCCGCGCGGACCCCAGGCAAAGGTGTTCCCAAGTAAGAAGAAAAACAGAAACAAGGTCAGGACAAATCGCATAATCACATTTTAAAAATAGGTTTAATTGCTTAAAAAACAAAACCGGATTTTATGTAATCGTGCTACGGGAAAAGCCCCCTCTGCCGCTTTGGTTCATTTGAGGCAGGTTTCCGTCATATCCAACGCAGTTATGAGCGCTAATACTCAGTTATTGAAATAAGTGAGAAACGTTATTTTTTCAAAAAAACCTCAATCTGGCTTTTCAAAACGACATTGGTTATATTTAAAATCAAAAAACAACCCAATGATGATTCAGAAAAAAATGTATCTCCTGGCTTTTTTCTCTATAATGTACGCCAGACTATTTGAACAAACTCATCAAATTCCTTCGGGTGTGAAATACAGTTATAAAAAGGAAGAAATAAATAAAAAAGCGCAGACGGTATTAACCAAAGAATTTGGAACAGATCCGAACCGGAATTTATTTTCAGGGATGTTATTTATTGGACCTAAATTGTGGACGCAGATCAAAGATGAGGCTGTTATTAAATCCATTTCGGGAGGTAACACCACGTTTAAATTACCGGTACGCAATAAGCGCGGTAAGATTGTGGATTATCAAAATTTAAAAGGCAAACTCATTCAAACGCAAAACGATTATGAAAGTTTCTGGAAGTTTCTGCAGGAAAACCTGATCAAGGGAGAGTTTAGCTTTAGAAAATTAAAACCGATGGAACTCGAGTATTACTGGAGCGTGATTTCCTTCGACATCACAGAACCTATTTATATCGTGACCTGTAACAACAAAAATTATTTATTCGACCTGGAAGAAAAAGACGGTAAGTTTAGTTTGTTGTGGGTGGATGCGGTAGAAGCAACTGCCAGCACAGAATAGGGGACAGATTCTTGATTTCGGAATTTATCCGTACTGCTAAAATTTTTCCGGATTTCGGAATGTGTTTTACGAATGGAAGTTTTGGAAATCGCATTTTTATTTTTTTTGTAAAAACTACCCTAAAAAGTAAAGAACCAAAGAAACCAATTCGCGATTTTATTACTAACTTTAACCTATAAAGATTGGTAACCCAAAACTACTTATCGTGAATCTGGAAAATCAAAGAATAGCAGTGTTGAACGGAGTGATGTCCAAAGGTGGCATATATGGCCGCGTAGCGGAAATGTACCTGCATGACGAGGAGAAAGGCAACGCGTTTATTAAGGAGTGTTTTTTTCAATGTCACAATCCGGAACTCTGGAGTTTCTGGGGGATTGAGCTGACATTAAACATTATTTCCTACTGGATAAAATACCTGCAGGCACTTTACGAAGAATGTCTGAAACTGGAAGCAGAGCTAACACTTCCATAAATTCAATTTTATTTTATTTGTTTGTGTGCTTTGCGATTTATAAAGCATTTATCACCCAAAAATGGATCAGGCTCAAAAGTTGAGGGGAAAGAAAAATAGTCTGTTTTTTTTCTTTGCAGTTCTTCTCTTACTTTTTCCTTAGATGAAAATCCTTCGACTCACGCTCAGGATAAAATCCACAAAAAATCAAGCCAAAAATATTTTCCACCCGCCTCACGGAAAACTACAGCTTTTACGCGCCTCGAAAACACAGGAGCGCTAAAGCCTTGTTTTCTCGTTTCACCCCGACTCTGCTCAAATTTTTGGCAGGCCAGCGCGCCGGACCTTCTGGATGGGCTTACGCTGTATCTTAAAACTTGTCTATCCTAATAGCTTTGAGGAACCAAATATTCCTGCAAATTGTTTTTTGTAGGTCACCCCTTTTACGGCCTCGTAGATTTTAAAAATAAATTCAGTTTGCATTAAATTTCTCAGCACCTTAAACTTCAATTTTCAGGATTAAATAAACATCTGTCGCGCAAAAACACTATCTTAGATATAAGTATCTGTATAAACAGAATTCTGATTGGTAACACTTAATTAGTATGCGATGTTTGGATTAACTCCTTTAGGAATTGTACATACCGCGCTGAGTCTGGTAGCGGTGGCAAGTGGGGCAGTTGCCTTGTTGCTGGATAAACGTATTGATAACTCTACCCGCGCGGGGAAAATTTACATAGTAAGCACCCTGATCGTCTGCCTGAGCGGTTTTGGTATTTTTCAGCACGGAGGTTTTGGTAAGGCGCATGTGTTGGGTGTACTCACGCTTCTTGTATTAGGTATGGCATTTTACGCGGGCAAAAGCACTCAACCCCTCGGTAAGTTTTCAGAATACATCAGCACTATTGCCTACACGGCCACCTTCTTTTTTCATTTAATTCCAGGCATTACCGAAACGGCGACACGTTTGCCTCGCAGCGCGCCCTGGGCTTCAGGACCAGACGATCCAAAAATACAAATGAGCATAGGCATTTGTTTTGTGTTTATTTTAATCGTAATCCTTTTACAAGTCCGCGCAATAAAAAAGAAAACGCTGATGTAGCCAGAGAATATGATTACACGCTTGGGTTAGGTGAAGGATCAGGCTGCAGAAGTTCTCACTTTTGCGCCCTTTGCGAAAGCCTCCGTGTTCTTTGTGGTAAAACTTCCGGGATTGTTTTTAAAATTGCGCGGAGCTTTCAAATTTGTAATACCTTTGTATTTTTTTCAAAGCATCCTCTCCTGTGAAAAACAAACGCACTCCTGAAAGTCTTCTCAAACTTGCCATTGTTATCAGTATGCTCCTCTGGGGGCTCAGCTGGCCTTCCTCCAAAGTACTTACCAAGTATTGTTCCCCGGTAAATTTTGTAGTGTACCGGTATATTCTGGTAGTGGCCACCTTGTTCCCCATTCTGCTGCTCATGAAAGAAAAATTACGGATCGACAGGAAGGGCATTAGCAGAGTGCTTGCTTCGGGTTTTTTACTGGCCTTGTACAGTTATTTGTTTTTTGCGGGTTTAAAGTTTGGCTTCGCGGGGGCCGGCGGTGTGCTCGTCACCACGCTTAATCCTATTGTGGCGTATGTGCTCGGACTCATCGTTATGCGCCGCCGCCCCAACCGGAATGAAAGTCTGGGTTTAATTCTAGGTCTGCTGGCGGGTTGCGCCTTGCTGAACATCTGGGATAATTTTGAGTCCATGCTCTCGGCGGGTAATTTGTATTTTTTACTGGCAGCTATTACCTGGGCCATCATGAGTCGCTTTACCGCACAGGCCACTAAATATGGTTCTCCTTTTAGTTTTAGTTTGTGGATGTACCTGGTAACATTTTTGTGCCTGGTACCGGTGATGGATTTTACAGAATTAAAAACCACTTTCAGTATTCCTGATTTTGCTTTCTGGGGCAATCTTATTTTTAGCAGTTCCATTGTAACGGGACTCGCTACCACAGTTTATTTTTACGCCACCTCACAACTCGGCTCAGAAAAAGCCAGTAGTTATATTTTTATGGTGCCCCTCTGCGCGGCCCTCTCCTCCTGGTTAATGCTGGGCGAAAGCATTCTAATGCACACCATTGTGGGCGGACTGCTTGGATTGGCAGCGGTGTATATTATTAATAAAAAGAGGTAGTTTCTCCAAATTTTTTAACCACTACGCTTGCGCCGAAGCTTACGCTTGCGCCGAAGCTTACGCTTGCGC
>CAZMHW010000130.1:0-8388 GCA_964566105.1 uncultured Akkermansia sp. | reverse complement strand
AATTACACCATTTCAAACGTTCCTCCGGGAATTTACGATCTCAATTATTCAAAACCGGGAGCTGGACTTTTCAAAATGAAACAAGTAGCTTTTCCTGGCAATGGAAGTTTGTACCATAGCATTGAAATAGCGGATAAACCCAGCTATACCCTTTCAGGAGGTTATGTGAAAGACAGTGTGCTCGGCTCTAACCCAACAGTGAAATATAACCTGAGTTTTACTCCGCTGAATAAAAACAGATCTATTGCTCTTGTCTTTGGAAAAACAGCTAACATCGATTTGGGCGACATTTCTACCTTTGACGCGGTTTATTCAGTATACGCCACTGCCAACAGTTCCAGTGCAGCCTCTTACATTCAGCTTACCAGCAACACGTTTAGTGAATTTGCAAGTGGCTCGGTGGTTTATGTAAAAGTGTATCCTACCAGTTTGTCTCACGAAGGCTATTACGATCCTATTTCTGACAGAAACATTTACACCAATTATGGAACTCCTTTGGCCACTACCTTTACGGTGACTAAACCTTAATATTCTTATACATTCCACTTTCTAAAACAAGGAGCTGTCCCAAAAAGACAGCTCCTTTTGTTTAAGCTCTAATTATTTGAAACAGATCCGGCTTTGTTTCAAATCTAAATCAAATCCGACTTCCGCACCTCGTATTTCCCTGCCACTTATCAAAAAAGAAGTGCCTTCGTAAATTACTCCGAAAAAGTATCCTTATCTTTGATTAATCATGAAACGTTTAGGCCTTATACTCCTTTCTGCAGCATTCGTATGCGCCTGTAAGAAAGAAAAACAAACCAGCGATACACCCGACCTGACGCCCACTCCGGTTACTGCAACCGGCAATTTAAAAGGCACCGTTTTTCATTACAATCAATTCGGAAGCCTTTATACCAGCGGACTAAATACAACTACCGTTACGGTAGAAGGAAAACAATTCAGCGCGGTGACAGATGATCAGGGAAAATATACCTTAAACGCAGTTCCTTCGGGAACCTACACCCTCGTATTTAATAAACCGGGCTGCGGTCTGATCAAAAAACAAAATACAATTTATAAATCTGGAGATACTACAAGCGTTAATGCTGAGCTCAGTGATTTCCCGACTTTTTCCATCAGTACGGCTTACGCGAAAGACACCAGCTGGTATAACGGACTCCTGAGTGGCGTCTATTATAATGCCAACACATCCCCATTTAACACGAAAGCGACTGTGGTTGCCATTGTAGGAAAATCAGCGAACATAAACATTGCCAATCCCTCCAGTTACCTGAATTACGCCGCTACCTCACTGGCCGACTCACTCGACTTTAACCGCTTTCAATCGTACCAGTTCCTGCAACAATCCTACTTTTTTAAAAAGGATTCTACTGTCTACATAAAAGTGTACCCTGTTTCCACAAAAGCTTCGTGGTATTTCGACAGTAAATTGCAGAAACCGATTTATACAGCTTACGGTGCTCCCTACCCCACCGTATTTACGGTGACTGTTCCATAGCATTATTTAACATTAGTACAATTTTTACAAAAAGGTATGAAGCAAAACTTCATACCTTTGTTGTTTTTTTAAATTAGCTTTACTCTTTTAATCCCCCTCTCGTTCGAAATGAAAATACTTTTAACCTACCTCAAACAACATAAAAATTTGTTGATCGTTGCCATGATCCTGGCTACCGTTAACCAATGCTTCTCACTCTGCGACTCCATCATTACCGGTAAGCTGATCAATAACTTTGGTGACGCGCATACAAAATACGCGGGTGACTTCACTTCTTTCAGCAAAGACATTATGTTCTTTCTTGGTTTATCTATTGGCGCGGCCATGATGTCGCGCATCGCGAAAAACTTTCAGGATTATTTTACCAACATTGTCATTCAACGTACTGGTGCTCAAATGTACACCGATGGAATTAAAAAAGCGCTTTCACTTCCATACAAAGATTTTGAAGATCAGCGCAGTGGTGAGACACTGGGAAAACTGCAAAAAGTAAAAACAGATACGGAGAGATTCGTTAACCTGTTTATTACCCTGGTGTTTCAATCCCTAATTGGCATTGTGTTTGTGTTTGTTTATGCCATCAATATTCACTGGCTGCTTGGTCCGCTTTACCTGGCTACTGTTCCCATTATTGCCGGTATCAGTTCGTTTCTGGGAAAAAAAATAAAAACCATTTCACGTCAAATACTGGGTGAAACCACAGCGCTTGCGGGAGCAACCACGGAGTCGCTTCGTAACATTGAGCTTGTAAAAAGTCTGGGATTGGTAGAACAGGAAGAAAAACGTCTGAACGCCACCACACTCAAGATTCTTGGCCTGGAATTAAAAAAAGTACGCTTTATCCGTTCCCTGAGTTTTATTCAGGGTACAACCGTTCACCTGGTAAGAACCCTGCTTATTTTTGCCTTGTACTGGTTTGTATTTGATGGCATTATTAAAGTAGGCGACCTCATTACCTTAATGTTCTTCTCCTTCTTTATTTTTAATCCACTGCAGGAATTGGGCAACGTGATTACAGTCTACAACGAAACCAAAGTGAGCATGGACAATTTTGCCAAACTGGTAAATTCCGCCTCCGAAGAAGTACCGCTGAGTCCGGCCAAATTAGGAGAAATAGCCGATGTCAATTTTCACAATGTTTCTTTTGGTCACAATGTTGAAAAAGGGTATGCCGTAAAAAACATAGACCTCAAAATTAAAAAAGGAGAAACCATTGCTTTTGTTGGGCCGAGTGGTAGCGGCAAAACCACGCTTGTGAAATTACTGTTAGGTTTGTACCGGCCAAACGAAGGTGAGGTTTTATACAACGGTATTGAATCCACCAAAATTAATTTAACTGAACTACGCATGCAGCTGGGCCTGGTTTCACAGGATTCACAACTGTTCAGCGGTACCATTAAAGACAACTTGCTTTTTGTAAGACCAGGCGCGACGGATGAAGAACTTCTGGAAGTTCTGAAAAAAGCAGCTTGTTACACCTTATTAAACAGAGCCGGAAATGGCATTTATACCACCATTGGCGAAGGAGGAATCAAACTGAGCGGTGGAGAAAAACAACGCTTGTCCATTGCCCGTGCTTTATTAAGGAATCCAAAACTTCTGATTTTTGACGAAGCTACTTCTGCACTCGATTCCATTACCGAGGAAGAAATTTCTGAAACCATGCGGGAATTGAGTGCCAGCAAATCGCAGATCACCATTTTAATTGCTCACCGTTTATCTACTATTATGCACGCCGACACCATTTACGTGCTGGAACAAGGCAACATGGTAGAAAAAGGTAAACACGAGGATCTCTTAGCTGAGAAAGGATTGTACTATGCCATGTGGAGGCAACAGATTGGTGAACGTAAAAAAGAAGCCGCTGTTTAACTTTATCCCCCCTTCATATTTATACCGAGGTGAAGTAAAATAAACAAGAAGTTGATATACAAAACTCAATTCATAAAAAAAGCCATCGTATCCACGATGGCTTTCCTATAAATCAGAATAGGTTTAGTGATGCTCTTTTGCAGGCTCCGCTGAAGGTACAGTGGATTCTACGGTCATTGTGTCCGTTTTTTCCATTTTTGCAGCTTCTTCATGGTGTTCACTCGCTGCCGCTTCGTGATGTGCCGCTTCGGTAGCCGCTCCTTCGTGTCCATGCTCACCAGCTTCGCCGCCGTGATGTGGTTTAGGGTCGCACAGGCTTAAAAATAATACTACTGCTAGTAAGGTAACAGCCGCCAAAATAAACGGTACTGTAAAAGCCACCGGTTTTTGCTCTGTTGAATGATGATCGTCGTGATGAGATGACATAAGTTTAAGTTTTAATGATGCGAAAATAATGAGATTTCTTTGAGAATCAAATAAATTTGATCCAGATCGGTCTAATTTTATTCTTTTACAAATTTCAGATGCTTCTGTTGCCCATCTGCTGTCATTTTCAGAAAATAAACGCCTGTCTCAAGTTTGGATACATCCAGCAATTCCTGCCTGTTTTGCGAAGTCAAGGCGGTTTTCAGAACCAGTTGTCCATTGCTGCTGTAAATTTCGATCTCCTGTGCGCCTTCCAGGTATTTACTCAGGCCCAATCTTTCTTTCACCGGATTCGGATAAATAAGAATATCGTTGTCGGCCCCGGGCAAACCGGTCAGGCCGGTGGCAAGCGGTTCTGCTTTATTATAGCCCCTGTAACGCGCCTGGGTCAACGTGAAATTACCGCCAACAAGATTTCCGGTCACTTCCATGTAAGGAATTTTACTAGTTAAGGTCATCCACTGATAACTGCGTACAAAATTATCAATGCCTATTTTAATTGGAGGGAAATTAGCTATTGGCAACGTAATAACCGTTGTATCCTTCGAATACTGTGTGGTGATAAGACGTAAACAGCTTTGTGAACCATAAGGTGTTGTAACCGTTCCCCAGCCATCTACCACGGTTACCCGATACCCGGCTTTGCTGTATCTGATCGGAATTAAAGTCGTACTCAATGTTGAGAATTTAAAGGTCGTGCTGTCGTATTTCGGATAACTCATTGGAAACACATAAAGCTCGTCTTTATCGCTGTAATAACTTGGTACGGGAATATTACTGATGGTCATGCCCGCTCCGTCTGCTATGAAAGCATTAACCGGCGTGGTTTGTTTTTTATAAAAATCGTAATACTTGGTAATGGATAATGTGCCGGTTCCACCCACAAGGGTATCTGCGATTTTTTCACCGTATTCACCAGACGATAAAAAATACAGGAAATAGGGTGTATTGACCGCGCTTTTAAACTCTCTTACGTCCTCGGTAGTAGAAACCACATTGGAAAAATTCCAGTTAAAGTTGGTCCCGGTTTGTGCGTAATTCCCCAAAGAGCTCAGTTGAACGTTGGTAAGCCTCAGTGTATCTCCGTTGCCTGGCATATTGGTATTACCCAGTGTAATTGGTGACTGGGCAATAAGAGAGCCCGCCAATACGTTTACGAATAAAAGCAAATAAATTTTCTTCATGTTTGTTATTTTTGTAATACTTTGGGGACATATAAATATACTCTTTTTTTAGTTATTCCTAATTTTCACAGTTGAACCCGCCTTTTAAATATTTTCCCCTGTTGTTAGTGGCGGTTAGCCTGTCTTTAAATGCGCAAAACATCAGCCTCAAAATTATTGCCAAAGAAACAAAGAGCAGTGTTTTGAAACTGAATTATAAAAAGAAACACAGTTCAAAGACAGAAGCCTCCAAAGAAATAGAGAACATTCTTCTTAGTTTGCAATACAAAGGATTTCTGCTGGCTTCCGCGGATACTGTATATTCCGACACCTCCTCCGTAACAGCCATTATTTCTGAAAACGGATTGTTTAAAACCGCGCAGCTCAAATTAGGAAATCTGGACCCCGGACTGGCTTCCAAACTAGGGATCAGCGAAAAACTGTATTTCAACAAACCCTTTCGTTACAAAGAAGTGGCCCGCAGTCTGGAAAAAATAATTGTGTATTACGAGAATAACGGGTATCCTTTTGCCTCGGTTTCTCTGGACAGTGTTAAAACAGAAAACACTCAATTGTCCGCGCAACTAAAGGTGATTAAAAACAAGTTCTTTAAAATTGATTCGGTAAAAATTGTCGGAACAGCGAAAGTAAACATGGGTTTCATTTACCGTTACCTGTCCGTTAAGCAAAACATGGCTTATAACGAAGAAGTCATGAAAGGGATTTCCCAGAAAATACGGCAGCTACCCTTTGTTACCGAAAAACAAACACAACGTGTGCAACTCACCGAACGTACCAATAAACTTATTTTATTTCTTGACAAAAAAGACGCCTCACAGTTTGACGGAATTATTGGTCTTTTGCCGGATGCCGACACAAAAAAAACCATTATTACCGGTGACGTCAAATTAAAACTCATTAACGGCATTTTAAGAAATGGCGAAACCTTTGACCTGGAATGGCGACGACTCAAATCCCAAACTCAGGATTTTAACGGCAGGGTGATCTATCCTTTTTTATTTGGTACCCCGGTTGGTACTGACTATTCTATTAAGCTTTACAAGAAGGACTCCACCTTTATTGACATTAACAACAATATTGGCCTGCAATACTATTTCAGCGGACTAAATAACCTTAAAGTGTTTTACAAACAACGCACATCCAATCTGATTTCCACCAGTGGCCTGGCATTGGTAAACACACTACCCGATTATGCGGACATCAGCACACAATCCTATGGCCTGGGTTTGTTTTTCGAAAAACTCGACTACCGCTTTAATCCCAGAAAAGGATTTGCGATTACCCTGAACGGACAAACCTGGTAACGTAACATCAAAAAAAATCCAAAGATCTATGAAGTGGCTTATAAGGATCTGTTATTACGGTCTACCCAATACCAGATTGAAGGAAGCACCGCCCTTTACCTGCGACTGGTGGGAAACAATGTACTGAAGCTCGGTATTCAGGGAGCCTCCGTTTTCGGGAACTCCACCATTTTTAAAAATGAACTGTTCCGTATTGGTGGTTTAAAAACCCTGCGCGGTTTTGACGAAGAAAGTATTTATACCTCTACCTATGTTATTCCAACCATCGAATACCGTTTTCTGTTTGCACAAAACTCCAACCTGCTTCTATTTGCCGAAGGGGCCTGGTACGAAAACAACAGCAACGGTCAATACATGAACGATACACCCATGAGTGTGGGAGCCGGTGTTAATTTCGAAACCAAGGCAGGCATTCTGAGTCTCAATTATGCACTCGGCAATCAACTGGGCAACGGCTTCGACCTCAGAAACGGTAAGATCCACTTTGGGCTCACCGCGCTGTTTTAGTGCCAAAAAAAACTATATTTGTGTAGACACAGTGTATTCATGAAAAAGCTCTTTTTCTCTCTCAGTCTTTTGCTTAGCTTAAACGCCATTGCACAGATCTATCAAAGTTATAATGTCACCATGCTCAGTTTAAGCACACCTAACATAGGCGATGTTGGCACAGACAACAGACGCTATTCCGGCTGCTGGGGCTGGTATCAGGCTTCTAAAAATAAAGAGTACGGCATCTCAGGCACCAGTAATGGGGTTTATTTTATCGACGTGACCTCGCCCACCAGTCCTTCTGTTTCGGCCTTTGTGCAAGGGAAACAAGGTGGTACCTACCGCGAAATAAAAACCTATCAGCACTACTGTTATGTGGTGAGCGACGATGGACCTACCAATAAATTTCAGATCATCGACATGCAGTATTTACCCGACAGTGTGCGTGTGGTGCATAATTCAGATACCATTTTTCCGAGGGGACATACCCTCTGGATAGATCAGGACAAACTCTATGTGGGAGCTGTGACCTATACCAACGGTTTTTCTGCCATGAACGTGTATAGCCTGGCCACGCCTACTGCACCTGTGTTATTACGCAAACTGGGACAGGATGCTGCGTACATTAGTTATGTGCACGACATGTATGTGCGCAACGACACGGTGTATGCTTCCTGCGCCAATCAGGGACTTTATGTTTTTCATTTTCTAACGGCCACGAACACCTTTTCTCTTTTAGGCTCTTACACCGATTATCAGAGTCACGGGTACAACCACTCCAGTGCCTTGTCGGGGGATGGCAGGTATCTTTTGTTTTGCGACGAAGTGCCCGAATCCCTGCCCATGCATTTTGTGGATGTGCAGAATCTGGGGAATATTCAGCCGGTAAAAGATTTTATTCCCTACAACACCACCACACCTCACAACCCTTTTATCAAAGGCAATTTCGCTCTTGTATCCTGCTACCAGGACGGGTTGCATATCTATGACATTTCCCAGCCCAACAACATTAATATTGTGGGGTATTTTGACACGCACCCGCAGGGCGGCGCCAATACAGGTTATTACGGCGCAAGTGCCTACAGGGGTAACTGGGGCGCGTATCCGTATTTGCCAAGCGGTAACATTATTGCCAATGACATGCAAAACGGCATGTTTGTATTAAGCGCCAGCGCGGCCTTTACCACAACCGTCAAAAACCCGGTGGGTCTTAACGAAACAACGCCCGCTCAAAGCGAGCTGATTGTTTATCCTAACCCCGCGTCAAATTTCATCTCCATGCATTACAACACACCATAAAATTCAGTGATCAGGGTCACCTCCCTCTTGGGCGAAACCGTGCTGGAAAAAGAATACAAAAGCTCCATCAACGACTATCTGGATGTCAGGTCGCTGGAAAACGGGACCTACCTGATGACGGTTAAAACCAGTTCGGGACAAAAAACAAAAAAACTCATCGTTCAACACTAAAGATTATTTTAATTTTACCACTCATTTTTAAATTATGTTTACAAAAAATTCTGTTATTGGGGTTATAGGCAGCGGCGCCATGGGAAGCGGCATTGCGCAGGTAGCGGCTACCGCGTCGCACAAAGTAGTGGTATATGAC
>CAZMHW010000129.1:0-8414 GCA_964566105.1 uncultured Akkermansia sp. | reverse complement strand
CCGGTGCCGGCGACAGCTTTGCCGGAGGCTTTATAGGCTACCTTTCCAAAACCAAAGACATTAGTTTTGAGAACATGAAACGTGCCATTATTTTTGGCAGTGCCATGGCCAGTTTTACCGTTGAAAAATTCGGAACCGAACGCCTCATAGGCCTCTCGCAGCAAGACGTAGAAGACCGTGTACAGGAATTCGTTGACCTGGTTCAGTTCGACATTGTTGTGTATTGATTTTTTCTCGGTCAAACACACTAATTTTACTACCTTCACGTTACTAAAAAGCGGTGCTACTTAAACGTATATCATATTTCCTGCTTGTTATCAGCATTTTTACTGCCTGCAGTACAAAAAAGAATGCCCTGGTAAACAGAGGTTACCATAATCTAACCGCGCGTTACAACGGATACTATTACTCCAACGTCAACATGGACGAAGGAATTTACAAAACCGAAAGGGCTTTCAAGGATAATTTTGAAAAGATCATTCCCGTGTTTATGTATCCCACACCCGAAAAGGCAAAATCTACCTTTCCGGAATTTGACAAAGCCATTAAAAAATCCTCCCTGTGTATTCAAAAGCACGCCATTAAGGATAAAAAGGGTAATGAAATTCCGACCTCGGGGAAGTGGATCGATAACAACTGGATCAATATAGGCATTTCGCAGTTTTACAAACGGGAGTTCTTTAGCGCCATTGAAACCTTTGAATACGTGGTGCGAACCTACAACCGCTCCAGCGACAAATACACGGCCATGCTCTGGCTGATCAAAGCCTACAATGAGATTGGTTCGGTGAGTAGCTCCGAGCCTATTTTAAGTTTACTGAAAAACGAACGTTCGCTCAAAAGCCGGATCAAAAACCAGTTACCCGTAGTTTGGGCATATTATTACGTGCGCCGCGGACAAAACACCGAAGCCATTGCCAAACTCATGGAAGCTTCACGTAATTCGAATTTTATTTATGGCCTCCCTAAAAAAGACAGGGCGCGGTATTCCTTTATCATTGCCCAACTCTCCGAACAATCCAGAGATAACAAAAGAGCCGTTCAGTATTACAAAAGAACTATTGCCCTGAAACCGAACTACGAAATGGTCTTTTACAGCAAAATTAAAATTGCCCGTCTGCTCGATGTAAAAAGAACCAACTCCGAAAAAACAAAAAAGGATTTGCTAAAAATGTCGCGCGAGTTTAAAAACAACGATTATTACGATGTTATTTTTTACACTTTGGGAGAGATCGAAGAAAAAGAGCGCAACATCAATCAGGCAATTTACTATTACAAAAAGTCCGTTCAAAAGAGTACGGTAAATCCCAGTCAGAAAGCGCTTTCGTATTTAAAACTGGGTGAACTTAATTTTGACCTCACCAATTACCAGCCCGCCGAAGCCTATTACGACAGCACCATCGCTACTCTTCCTAAAGATCATCCGGACTACAATTCCATTCTGGCCCGCAAAAAAACACTAGAGACATTAGTGGGTTATATTAAAACCATTAACAAAGAAGACAGTCTGCAACGCGTTGCCAAAATGAACGAAAAAGACCGGGACGCTTTTATTGACCGCCTCATTTCCAATTACGAAAAAGAACAGGAACGCAAACAAAAAGAAAAAGAAGCAGCTACACTTGCAGCAACGCAGGGCAATACCCTCACCAGTAGTAACACACCTGAACCAGGTTTTGGAGGAAATCCGGCCAGCTTTTATTTTTACAATCCTACTACGGTGGCTTTTGGTATTTCCGACTTTCAAAAAAAATGGGGAAACAGGAAACTCGAGGACAACTGGCGCAGGTCAAACAAAGCCATTACCATTGAGGATGCCGGAACAGACAATTCCGGGGTTGTGACTGGAAAACAAGATACAGGAACCGTTCCTGAAAAGACCCGTGCCTTTTACATGAAAGAGCTGCCCCTTAGTGATTCACTCGTGCGCAGAAGCAACAACCGCATTATCAAGGCTTATTACATGATGGGAAGCATTTACAGGGAAGAATTAAACAATACCAAAAAAACCATTGCCTCCTTCGAGGAATTAAACTCCCGTTATCCTGAGAACCGTTACCTCTTAAATACATATTATACACTTTACCGTATCTATCTGGACGAAAAGAACATTCCAAAATCTGATTTTTACAAGGATAAAATTTTAAATGAATTTCCAGACAGTGAATTCGCGGCCCTCATCAAGAATCCATCATACGCTCAGGAGTTGAATGCTCAGAAAAGTGAAGTGGAAAATTTTTACTCAGATGTTTACGACACCTACACCGCCAACAATTTCAGCCAGTCGTACGAAAAATCAAAAGAAGGCATCCGTAAATTTGGTAAAAGCGAATACCTACCTAAGTTTGAATTTATCCGCTGTATGAGTCTGGGTAAACTCAAAGGTGTTGATACCCTTGAATACAATTTAAAATTACTGGTAGCAAAATACCCTAAATCGGAAGTCACTCCCCGCTCCGAAGATATTTTAGCGGCTATCAAAAAACAAAAAACACCGGATGTAGTTAAACCCATTGAACCCATCCTCAACAAAGTAAAAACAGATTCCTTTGCGCTGAACCTCGAAGGACAACATTTTATCATTGCCGTTACTCCTGATGAATCGAAAATAGCGGACGGGCTCAAAACAAACATAGGCAACTTTAACAGCATTTATTACAGCGAACGAAAATTTGACCTCTCCAGTAGTCTTTTTGGGAACGGGAAACAACTGATCGTGCTTAAAACATTTGCCAACGCCAAAGAAGCAAAAGAGTATTACGATAATTTAATGGCCGACCAGGATGTATTTAAAGGTGACGTCAAAAAAGAACTGATCGAAGCCTACCCTATTCTGGCGGATAATCTGCCGGTACTGTATAAAAGCAAAAATATTACAGCCTATAAACTTTTTTACGACGACGCCTATAAAAAATTAGGCTCTAAAAATTAGGTTTTATTACAAAGATTCCATCCACAGTACTACTCCTTAATTACTTTAAATGTCCTTTTACGCCCGTCAACAGCGCTCAGTTCTACAAAATACAAGCCCCTTTGCAAAGAACTCAGGTCTATTTCCTCTTCCTTTTTCGGATCGTCTATCCAGAAAAATTCCTGGCATAAGGCATTAAAAATGCTTACTTTTTTAAGGTTTATAGTATTATCATACTGAAGCTGTAACTTATCTTTCACTGGATTTGGATATACCTCTACTAATAAATTGTGCTTTGTATAATCTGTTATTCCAGTAAAAATAGTTTGTCTATAATTCCATTTAAAAAGAACACCACTACTTCCAGAGATTAAAAATGTGGTGTCGTTTAAAGCGCGTATGTCTGTTAAATTACTCTTTATTTGGGTGTTAAAATAATACCAGCTTTCTCCTAAATCATCGGTTTTTAAAATCACGCCGACGGAATCTATTCCACTACCAACAACATATCCTTCTTTCGCATTTTTAAAGTAAATGTCATTTGGCTTGTAGAGAGGAATAAGATTAGTTTGCCAGTTTAAACCTCCATTATAAGAACGTGCAAAATAGGCGCCTAAATTCCAGGGAGTTGAAGTACTAAATACTGTATCCTTATTTAAAATGAAAAAACTATTTGGTCTTGCCTGTTGAAAGGGAAAACTTCCTCCAAAAGACCATGTATGTCCCCTGTCCTTCGAAACAACAAATGCACCATTAGTTGTTCCTAAAATAATTAAACTATCACCATACGTTTCAGTCGCCGTTGCACCTATATCTGGCGAGGATTCACTAATCCATGTATTCCCCCCATCAATAGTTCTACTCTTTTGATAAAGGTTCGTAAAAACAATACCTTCATACTTATCAAAAAAGGTTGGAAGATAGGGATAGAATGAATTTGAAGAATACTTTTGATTCCAGCTGTATCCACCATCAGTTGATTTATAAATCTTACCAGACGACACAGAATTTGAAGTGGTCATATAAAAAGTCTGTGTATCAATTCTTGCCAAATAGTTTAAATTACTGGCTTCTGGAGTTTGTAAAGATATTAGGGAAGAACAATTATCGTAACTCTTTACCAAATAAGACTTGTCGCCAAATACAACAATATTTTCATTAATTAACGAAATCTTCAATACATCTTGAGTGCCAGTATTAATATAATTAATCTGCGATTTAAAAGAAAAAAAGAAACTAAATAGGTTGATCGCAATCAATACACTTTTCATTACCAAATATTACAATTTCCAATTGATGAATAACTGTTAAAAAGCTAATTTTTAATAAATTTAAATCTACTGGTTTTATTGTCAACACTAAACATATAAATATACAAAGAATTTGGCAAATTACTTATTTCATTTACAATTGTTGTTTCATAATTTATTGCATTTCCATTGTAGATAGTTTTAATTTTCCTTCCCATAAGGTCAAATAATTCAATTGAAAGAGGCTTACCTGGCAGTGTTTCTATAATAAGAGTCTGGCTAGTATTTGCTGGATTGGGAAAGACTTTAACTTTTATCTCATTAATTGAGTTTTCAGGAACGCCTACAGCTTTATTTTTAACAAGTATACTATACTCAAACAAATTACCCAACCCATTACATCCGAAGGAAGTATCACAGGGCCACCATCCTAAAATATTCCCGGAAAAATTTCTAACTTCATAAATGTATCCTTTCATATTAGCACTATTAGAATTACAGGAACTTATTGTTACCCTCTGTCTTGGACGAAGTCTTTTGTTATTATCAAATAATTCAAAGACCGCGGAAGAACTTGGTCTTGGCCAGTAATACATTAAACTATCACTAGCATAAGGTAAATTATGACTTATCGTTGCATTTATTTCAAATGTTTTCACAATATATGTACCCTTATTATACCAGGTCAGATTTAAACTTTTGTAAGGTTCTGTCGTAGTGATAGTGTCACTTGCACTGTATACTGATTTAGTAAGCGAATAGGGTGAATTCGAGGTGCCAAAATGATACAAGGCTTTGTAAGGTTTTTCCACCAATCTTAGCGCTTTACCCGCATCCAGCCTGCCATAACCTGTTTGTGGATTGTACGTATTACCATTTAAAGTTCCATTGGCTGAGCGTTGGATAATCTGCTCACAATCTTCCGGTGCAAGATTTTCGGGGTCTGTTGAATTGTTTGGATTATTCATGTATGACATTAAGAGGCCTACGACTCCTGTAACATGGGGGGCCGCCATAGATGTTTGACCAATATGTATGTAATTGGAACCAGGCCAAGTGGTGGTAATTGTTGAATAAGATGCCGGAGCAGCAACATCGACCGAGTGTCCATAACTTGAGGCTACCTCGCAATTTACACCATTGCAATAATTGCCATCATTTCCGGTACCACCCACACAAAGCACCCAGTCATCATCAATGGTTGCCGGAAAAGCGGGATCGTCGTAACCACTATTACCTCTTGCAGCAACAAAAGTTACATGAACCCGGTTAGCGAAATGAACCATCTCTTGTATTAAAAACGCGGTTGAATCAATCCCAACTAAAGTGTCAGGATAAAAACCCCAGGAATTATTTGAAACATTTAATCCGTAGTTGTATGCAACATTCCCGTTAGTTATTGCAGAATTAAAAATTGCATTTGCGGCATGGCTAAAAGGCGGGTACAGAGAATCTAAAATATTCAAACTATACAGCTGCACTCCTTGACCGTAAGGGAACACATCGCTGCCCCCCGCTATGCCAGCAATTCCCAGATTATTATTCCGCATTGCACCTATTATCCCTGAGCACGCCGTACCATGAAATCCGGCATCGCCTATAGGGTTAGAGAAAATATTTTGATTGCCAACAAGATCCCAACCGATTATTTTTGAATAGGAACCACCGGAAGCGTAAAATTCCGGATGCCAATAATCAATGCCCGTATCAAAAATTCCACATTTAACATAAGAACTGCCGCAGTTTGGCACAATATCCCAAGCCTCTTCAACATTAATATGAGCCGCAGAATTAGTCGTTGTATGCAGGGACGTTTGCATATAATAAAGTGTGTCATTAGGCGGAGGTGTTGTGAATGAAGAAACAACGTAATTAGGTTCTGAGTATATTACAAGATTTGGTAATGTTTTAAGAGCTGCATGAGCCTGCCTGATAGAGACCGATGGGGGGAAATTAAGAACCAGTGCTGTCCAAAGATCAGGTACAGGAACTATTTGCCCGAGTCGTGAAGTTGTACTTGTAAAAGTTGTTGGTAAATCAGGGAAAATTTTTATAGCCTTAATATCACATTCCCTACAAAATCCTTCCATTGAAGTAATTACCTGTGTGTAAGCTGTTGCTGTCAGGAAATCATTCAAATTTCCAAATTCAGATATTTTGGTTCCTATAAGATTATCAATAGCTGCAGTATTAATGGCAGTAGGATGAAACCTAACAACTAGCTCGTGTTTTTTGTAATTAGGTCTTCCTGATGAATTGTAATTTTTTGTACTATCAGTTTCAAACTCAGTGTACTTGGTGCTTAGATAAGATGGGCTTGTTGGATCAGATACTGAAATGGAATAAACTCCGTCGTTTGCTACTTTCAGATCTGAGGGCAATATATCCGCACTAACATTATTAATTACTCTTTCCCAGTGTTTTTTCCCGTTAGCTCTTATTTTCCCAACTATCGCCTCATTGAATCCGCTTTGACCTTTAACTCCTGCGGTGAAATAAACGTTTCCAGTAGTTAAATCAACACCTAATTTCTTAATATAGGCATTACCAGTTTGATCAAATGCAGGCTGAACGTGTTTCCACAATAAGGAACCATTAACACCGTTGTATTTAATGCAAATTAGATCCTTAACGTTGTTAGATTTAGTTATGAAGCCTCCAACAATAACATTACCGCTGGCATCTATGTCTACCGTATTAGCAACATCCTCCAAGCCATATCCATCATAAACCACATTCCATGCGATTGAAAAATTTGCGAGAATTTTAATCGTCCTGATATCGTAATTAATACCATCAGTGGATGCTCTGCCGGTGATATAAATATTTTGACTTATATCTTTACAAAACGCCAAAGGTTGATCGTAACCAACTCCGGAAATTGAATTTCTAGTGTCCGTAATAAACGACAGAGTTGTACCATCAAAAACAGCAATAGCATAATCCCAGTTAAGCGCACTACTCGCACTTGCACCAATTATAGAAATATCACCAGTACCCGAAAATTCTAACCCTACCGGGGTATCAATTAAGTTCGCATAGTCATAAGTATTACTGGATAGAACAGAAAGTGAAGAAGGGTTTAACCTCAAAATAAGGTAGTCATAAGAAGATACCGTGTTTTCACACGATGCAGCAACTATAATTTCTCCCGAGATAGGATGCACTGCAATGGCAGTACCAATATCATTCAAACCGCTTGAACCTGAATAAGTAGTAGATGAAATTAGAGTACCCGTTGAACTGTACTTAAGAACAATTAAATCATAATTGAAAGAACCTCCATTGTCTGTTGTTCCTACGGCATAAATATTACCACTACCGTCTTCAACAAGTCCTATTCCGTAATCATTAAAGGAAGATGATGCATTATAATTCACATAAAATATGAGATTCCCAGAAGCATCAATTTTTCTTAAAGTTATATTTTCCCCTTGACCTGAGATGTAAGTATGTCCTATAGTAATGATTCCGCCCCCTGAAGCATTTATCGAATTACTCCATTGAACTCCAAATTGATTAAGGATTGGGTTGTAAGTTGGTCCACTTGCAACATCCTGAAAAACACGATTAATATACAAGGAACCGCCTTGCCCTTGCAATAAAGCCACCAAAAGTATTGCAAAAAAAACGAAAAAATTCTTTCTAGTCATAAGTTGTTTTATTAAATTAATAGATTGAGCTACTCGATAGTTCGCGTTTTCTCAAAACCGAACTAGTTTGGGTTAATATTTACTCCATGTATTACGAAATTTTGGGTTGGAAATAATTAATTATGACCAGCAAGACTAAAAAATCAAAAAAATAGATTTTGAAAAATTAATCTAACTATCTCACTTTTGAAACGATTACATTCTATAAAGTGAGTAGTTCTAGCCTCAAATTAGTTCATTTCTTATACCGAATATAATATTTCTGAAATTAATAATCAAGCGCCTAAATAAATTGCGGTAAAAAATTGCGTGTATCTTCTGTTTTTCCACATTCTTATCCTCTTATAAAACATTCTCTGAAAAAACGATCGAGGTTTGGCAAGGTATCAAAACAAATTAAGCCGCCCCTGTCTATTTGACGGAAGCCAATTATCCCCTCTTTCATAGCCAAAACACCCCCATAGGTCGAAAAAATGTGAAAAAAGCCTCTTAATTGACTCAAAAACAAATAATTCTGCTATTTTTGGCTGACAATTTAAATGTGTAACTTTATTAGAAACTAAGCGCTTATGTTAGGTATGGGTTCATCAAAAAATCAAA
>CAZMHW010000128.1:0-8591 GCA_964566105.1 uncultured Akkermansia sp. | reverse complement strand
GAATCAGGAACTCGTTTAATGATTAACGCTTTTCTATCTGATGTACTCGGCTATGAACCTATTGAAGAAATAAAGACGGAATACATGATAAAAGGCACTTATGCTGACTATGTTATTCAAATACAGGGCGTCAGGTATTTTTTGGTAGAAGTGAAAGCCTTGTCTCTTAATCTTTCTGAATCGCATCTGAGACAGGCTATTAACTATGGTGCTAATGAGGGAATAGAGTGGGCTCTACTAACAAATGGCAAATCTTTTCACTTTTATAAAATACTATTTAACAAACCAATTGAATCCCGAAAAATATTTTCAATCGATTTCAGTGACAACGCGCAGCTTAAAAAAAGCATTGAACTTCTACAGTACCTCCACAAGGAGAGCGTTACAAATAAAGGACTTGATTTCCTATGGAACAAGTGTATAGCACTTGACCCAGGAACTATTGCCGGACTGCTATATACTGTAAATGTGATTAATTTTATCAAAAAATCATTAAAAGAAAAATACAAGCACAAATTTTCTGATGACGAAATAAAAAATTCATTGGATAAACTTGTTCAAGAGTGCATAAATCCTGGCCAAATTAAACACGCAAAGATTAAAAGGGAAAAGACTAAAACTCCTTTGATTAAAAGGGAAAAGAATTCATCTGTTGTAGAGAATGAAGCTGTCGCGAAGAATGACAAACATCTTGGAGAATTGGCTACCTCTAAAATTTAATGTTACTGTTTTAAAATTCAAACTAAGCCAATGAAAATAGGATTTAGGACACCCTCCCTAAAAAAATCTATAGCTGCCAGAACTTCGCCTAAGCGAATTATTAAAAATGCTCTCGGAATTCGAGCTCCCAGAGGTATGGGCTGGATTACGAATCCAAAGAAAGCGGCTTATAACAAGGTATATAACAATACCACGAAAGGATGCGCGACGGTTTTTATTGTGCCAATAATTATTGGGGTGATAGTAGCTTTGTTGATATAATAAAAAAGCCCCACGGAGTACGCAGGGCTGAGATAGTCTTCGGCTTATAGCCTTATTGTGATTTGCACATCAAATATACTGATATAATATTTAAATAAACAACTTATGAATAAAATTTTTGGACTTGATCTGGGCACGAATTCTATTGGATGGGCATTGCGAAATCCTGATCTAACAGAAAACCAAATAGAAAAATTCGGCGTACTAACATTTAATAAAGGTGTAGGTATTGGAAAAACCGGAGAGTACTCCTATGCCGCTGAACGTACAAAAAAACGATCTACCCGTCGCTTATATCAATCCAGAAAATACAAATTGTGGGCAACCCTTGAGAATCTTATTCTTGAGGGCTATTGCCCGCTTAGTATAGAAGACCTGAATAAATGGCGGCATTACAATAAAGAAGAAGCTCTGAAAAATAACAATGGCGGCAGGATTTATCCAGTTCACAATCTGGCGTTTGACTGCTGGATCAAGCTTGATTTCAATAATGACGGAAAACCTGACTACGTAAGCCCTTATCAACTTAGGAAAGAACTGGCTGAAGTAAAATTAGATTTTAACAAGGAAGAAAATCGTTTTAAGTTGGGAAGGGCTCTATATCATATTGCGCAGCGCCGGGGCTTCAAAAGCAGTCGCAAAGTGTCTGATGACATAAAGGAAAAAGAGGAGGAAATAGAGGGCAAAGAAATAGAACTGCAATTTTCGGAAAAGAAAAAATCAAAAGAACTAAAAAAACTATTCCCCGATTTTGACCCTTCACTTCCAATAGGTGTATTTTTGGCAAACAAAGAAAATGAAGGCGTAAGAGTCCGTCTTGATATAATACAATATCTTGTAAGAGAAAACTACAAAGACGAAATCAAATACATATTCCAGTTTCAAAAACTAAGCATAGAGCATCCATTATATATCAAGTTAGTAGAAACAGCTAACAACAGAAACGATGGTAGTATTTTTTACAAACGCCCTTTGCGTTCACAAAAGGGATTAATCGGAAAATGCACCTTAGAACCTCGCAAATACCGAGCTCCCATGAGCCACCCGTCTTTTGAAACATTTAGGGCATGGGCCTTTCTAAATAACATAAAATATAAAGACTTAAAAGATAAAAACACTCAATTCCGCAGTTTACCGCTTCATCTAAAGCAGGAAATATATGTCGATAAATTCTTTAGAAAATCAAAAAGCTACTTCCCCTTTTCCGAGATAGCAGCGTTTATTAGGGCAAAGGGCTATCATTGGGAATTGAACTACAAACCTAAAACTACAGTAACAGGCTGCCCAGTTTCTGCAAGACTAAAAGACATTTTTGGTCACGACTATCTTCAAATAAGAATAGCAAAAGAAAAGGCCAAAAAATCTGAAAAGGCTTATTACGACATAGAAGACATCTGGCATATACTCTTCAATTGTGAGGACCAGGAGTTTGTTTTTGATTTTGCCGAACATAAACTTAAACTTAGCCCTGAAAAAATAAAACAGTTTATCACTGCTTGGCATTCTCTTCCGGTCGGCTATGGGATGTTAAGTATTAACGCGATTACTAAAATAAATAGGTTCTTGGAAAAAGGATTGATTTATACAGAAGCCGTTTTACTCGCAAATATTCCTGAAATTATCGGAAAGGAATTATGGCAAAATAACGAAGAATTCCTATTAAGAAGTATTGGCGAGGTTATTGACGAAAACAGGCTCCAAAAAACTATTCTAAACATTGCAAATAGCCTTATTTCCAAACACAAAAATCTCGAAGGAGATCAAAAATTTGGCTATAAAGACAAAAGCTATAAATTAGATGTTTCCGATATTAAAGATATAAATATCGCTATTGAAGATCAGTTTGGAAAAAATAAATGGACCGTGCTGTCGGAGGTCGAAAAAGAAAAAATATTGTTAAGAGTAAAAGATCTCTACCAGGATTACTTTAGAACCGATTCCGGGTACTACCCTTTGCCCAAATTGATGGACACTTTGGGAGAGTTTTTACAGTCGAATTTTAATACCGATGATAAATTGCTTCAAAAGATCTACCACCCATCTGAAATAAATATCTACCCTCCAGCCAAACCAGACGCAAACGGTGTATTGAAATTAGGGAGTCCTAAAACCGGATCATTTAAAAACCCTATGGCCATGCGCACATTACATGAACTACGGAAGCTAATAAACTATATGATCGAAACCAATCAAATAGATTGTGAGACACGAATAGTAGTAGAAGTAGCTAGAGAGCTGAATGACTCGAATAAGCGCTGGGCTATTGAAGCCTGGCAACGCCAAAGAGAAGCTGAAAATCAAGAATTTGCAAGTGCAATCGAACAACTTCTGAATGAAGCGCCAAACACAAAGGTCGACAAAACAAATGAAACCGATATCGACAAAATTCGCTTATGGTATGAGCAAAATGATGAACAAATTCTGCCCCCTTTAACAGAAAATAAAGATACCGACAAAGTGAAAAAGAAAACCGTGAAGGAATTTCAAAAAGATGAAGCCGTAAGATGGAAAGGTCATGGTAAAAACTTAATTGACAAATACAGACTATGGAAAGAACAAGGTTATCAATGCTTATATACCGGAAAATTAATTAAGCTTACCGACTTGTTTAACGAAAATATAATTGACTTCGAGCACACCATACCCAGAAGTATCTCGTTTGACAATTCATTAGCGAACCTAACTATTTGTTATGCTGATTATAACCGTAGTATTAAGAAAAATAAAATACCCACCCAGCTAAATAATTACAGCGAAGATTATGGCGATTATAGCGCAATCCTTCCCAGGTTGGAAAATTGGAAAGAAAAAGTTGAACGAATAAAACAACAAATTGATTTCTGGAAAATAAAATCGAAAAAAGCTGCCGACAAGCAATGGATAGATGATGCTATACGTCAACGTCACTTGTGGCAGATGGAATTGGACTATTGGAAAAACAAACTGGATCGGTTTACGATCTCCGAAATTACAAGCGGATTCAAAAACAGTCAAAAAATAGATACTCAATTGATTTCGAAATACGCCTTTCACTATTTAAAAACTTATTTTGAAAAAGTAGACGTTCAAAAAGGAAGTATCACAGCCGAGTTTAGAAAAATATATCAACTGCAAGTGTCTAATGAAAAGAAAGATCGAAGCAAACATTCTCACCATGCAAAGGATGCAGCTGTCTTAACACTAATACCAGTCGCTGCTAAAAGAGATGCCATTCTTGAAAAATATTATGAATCTAAAGAAAATAAAACTGCTTTTATAGATACAGAACCATACAAAGGGTTTAAAAGAGAATATGTTTGGAAAATAGACGATACCGTTTTGATAAACAATATAACAAATGGACAGGAATTGACACCGGCTAAACGCAAAATTAGGAAACGAGGAAAGGAACAATTTATACCTGGAACAAATAAACCCATGTGGGCTACAGGAAGTAGTATCAGAGGGCAATTACACCAGGAAACGTTTTACGGAGCAATAAAACCCGCCAAAAAGGGGGAAAAAGGAAATTTACTAAAGGATGAAAATGATAAATTTATTCAGGAGGAAAAGACGCAATATGTAATACGAATTCCATTTCAGTATAAAAAAGACACAAACACTCAAGGTTTTAAAACCATTGAGGAAATTGACAAACAAGTAGTAGATGAAGGATTGAAAGCACAAATCAAAAAACAAGTTAAGGAAGCCGGCGGTTTAAAAGAAGCATTTGAAAAAGGAATGTATCTACTCGATAAAAATGATAAACCACACGGCAATAAAATTAGACACATCCGTATCTGGGCAAGTGTGACAGAACCTTTGGCTATAAAGAAGCAAACTAATTTATCCGAAAAAGAATACAAACAGTACTATTGGGCTGCCAATGCCACAAACAGCTATTTTGCTTTATATAAAGGAGAAGGAAAAAAGGAATTTGATTTTAGGAATTTATTTGAAACAGCAAAGTACCTATCCACTAATCTAATCAAAAATCCAGAAGAACTTTTTGAACCCTCAGTGGAAATCACAAAAGGAAAAAACAAAATACAAATGTCGCTGGCATTTGTATTAGAAAATGGGACAAAAGTTCTCTTCAAAAGTGAAGAAGATGAAGATGTGAAAATTTTATCTAATGATGAATTAACAAAGAGGTTATATGTATATACCAACTTTGAAAAAAATGGAAATTCAGCACGTTTGAATTTCAAATATCATTTAGAAGCAAGAAATAAGTTAGACGAGGAATATGTAGAGTCAGATATTGATTTTGAAAAACCTAAACCAACTTTAAGGTTTGGTTACGGTAAATACGACTTCTTAGTTGAGGGGTATGATTTCATGATCGAAATGGACGGCACAATAAAATGGAAATAAAATGATTAAACGTACCTTATATTTCGGCAATCCGGCTTATCTACGTTTGAAGGATAAACAGCTAAGTATCGAGAGTATAATTGAGGGTGAAACTAAGATCGCCTCGGTGCCAATTGAGGATATCGGCATCATGGTGATTGATCACCCACAGGTTACTATTACCAGCGGCCTGATTCAGGAGTTACAGGAAGAAAATGTAGCTCTGATTACCTGTGACAGAAAACATCTGCCGCAAAGCCTTCTATTACCTATTGAGGGAAATAAAACGCAACAGGAACGTTACGATTTTCAGATTCAGGCGAGTGAACCGCTAAAAAAACAGCTCTGGCAGCAGACCATTACTCAAAAAATTAAAAACCAGGCGGCCATACTCAATAGTTTTTTCCTCAACTCCGATTACCTGGTTCCACTTCATAAAAACGTTAAAAGTGGAGATAGTGACAATTGTGAATCCACAGCGGCAGCCTATTACTGGAAAACATTTATGGGTCATGTAAATGGGTTCAGGCGAGAACAAGAGGGTGCTCCCCCAAACAATTATTTGAATTATGGCTACACCATTTTAAGAGGGACTATGGCCCGGAGTATTGTTTGTGCCGGCCTGCTTCCTACCCTCGGTATTTTTCACCGCAACAGATATAACGCTTATTGCTTGGCGGATGATTTAATGGAACCGTACCGGCCTTATGTTGATGAAATCGTTTACAAAATGATTGATGAATTAGGGCTAGTGGAAAACCTTGAAAAAGAGCACAAAAAAATACTCCTCAAAATTCCTGCAATTGACGTAACAATTGGTGGAGAGACAAGCCCTTTGATGACTGCCACTCAGAGGACTGCTGTTAGCCTTGTCAAGTGTTTTATGGGGGAACAGAGGAAACTTCTTTATCCGGAAATTCTTTAAAAAAAAACAACATGGAAGCTAAAACAAGCAAATATTTGAGTGAAGCCATGAAACAGACCAAATCAGGGTTAACAAGGTTCTTTAATTCCATCGATAAAATAGATAGAGCTCTCTATGGAAAAAGGATACAATACTTTTCTTGGGGAATTATTTGCGTTTTAATTGTAGCGCCGGTACTCGATGTCATTTTAGAAATACCCCATGACAGACTTACATGGCTATCTACACTTGTATTTTTAGTTTTTATAATAATCATGTTCCTTTCCTGGCTGAGTTCCTGGAGAGACGATGTAGGAGAATGGACTTGGGAAAGAGCAAAGTTTAAATTGGAAACCTATTTTTTAAATTTAAAAACTTCCTTAAATGATAGCTCGTCCAAATCCTCTAGAGAACTTTTGTTTACAATAGGGAAAACAATAATTTTTATAACAGTTGTATTTTTAACTTTTCGCAACACCTCCATTTTCGTTAGAAAACCAATCGAACACTTTTTCCATATTAACCTTCACAATATGAGGATCTTCGAAATAACTGTTCATAAATATTATTGGATCGCCTTGATCACTGGCTTTGGGATTTTATATTACTTGTACAAGAATGATGAAAGCATCTGGATTCGCATAAGAAATGAAGTGAGACAACTATTAGGACACAAACCTGGCATTGGAGAAAAATATCATAATGAAGTTGCGAGTCTAGCTATAAAAAATACGGATGATGTGGTTATAAATGCGCAACTGCAAAGCCATGTACAAGTTATAATTGCTCAAAGTAGGTCTGAACTATTAACCAATTTTCTGAACATATTATCGGAATGGAAACCAAGACGGTACCACTACGAATATCAATTCCGGGACACACTTTATAGTTATTTAAGAAGTAAAATGCCAGAAGCAACCATTGAAACTGAAAAGCCTATCGGTCGAACCTCAGAAGGAAACAGGGGCAGAGCAGACATTATTATTAACGATACTATTCTTTTAGAACTAAAAAGAGATACCAGTGCTGGTGCTATACAAAGGGCGAAAGGTCAGATTATGCAATATTCGCATATCTGGAAAGACAAAGGTCCGGTTATTTTATTATTGTGCAATTATGAATATGACCATGCAAAGGTCAGCTATACATCTACATTAAACGATCTTGCAAAATTAGAAAGGTCTGCGTTGGCTATTGTCGTAAATCAAAATTAACCATGAATGATAATAAACAGTGAACGTTTAAACGCTTACAGGGTTATGTGGACACTTGTGATGTATGACTTGCCAACCGAAACCAAAAAAGACCGGAAGGCTGCCGCCCGCTTCCGTAAAGAACTTTTACAGGACGGCTTCAGTATGTTCCAATTCAGCATGTATGTGCGCCATAGCGCCAGTTCAGAAAATGCGGACGTACATAAAAGAAGAGTGAAAGGGCTTCTGCCAGAACTTGGCAAAGTGGGCATCTTGCAAATTACAGATAAACAATTCGGACAAATGGAAATTTTTTTTGGGGCAAAAAAACAGGAATTACCCGATATACCCCAGCAATTGGAGCTTTTTTAGAAATTTTTAACTCTCCCGGGGCTAAACAGAAAACAAAAAATCCCGCCTAAGCGGGATAGTTGTTCGATAAAAACTCAGTTTTTTAGTTGTAAAATTAGACCTGAACTATTGATTTTACTAGGATTTCAGCCCTATATGTTTTTATCAATAGGTCAAAGATCAGAATTTGAAAGCAAATCACAACTTTAGGTAGTGATAGAGTTTTACAGTCATAGTTTTTATCAATAGGTCAAAGATCAGAATTTGAAAGCAAATCACAACATCATGTCGACTAACTGGCTAAGTCGCATCGTTTTTATCAATAGGTCAAAGATCAGAATTTGAAAGCAAATCACAACTAATAACTATCAATTTATTCAACTTAAGACGTTTTTATCAATAGGTCAAAGATCAGAATTTGAAAGCAAATCACAACTTAATTACACCATAAAGCACATATCCTACTGTTTTTATCAATAGGTCAAAGATCAGAATTTGAAAGCAAATCACAACTATTATAATATTTCCCATACACCGGAATCAGTTTTTATCAATAGGTCAAAGATCAGAATTTGAAAGCAAATCACAACTAGTATTCCAAATGCTCAACATAGCACCACGTTTTTATCAATAGGTCAAAGATCAGAATTTGAAAGCAAATCACAACTCTTTGATCTGCATAAATTCCCCGTAAAACGTTTTTATCAATAGGTCAAAGATCAGAATTTGAAAGCAAATCACAACTATTTAGCTCCTTTAAACCCGCTTCACTTCGTTTTTATCAATAGGTCAAAGATCAGAATTTGAAAGCAAATCACAACTATCAA
>CAZMHW010000127.1:0-8597 GCA_964566105.1 uncultured Akkermansia sp. | reverse complement strand
GTAATAACCTTCTGGAACCACCGGCTGTACTGGTTGGAACACCGGGAAGAATTTCTCATCACCTCCGTAAAAAAAGTTTAAGCCTTAACAAAACCAAATTCATTGTCCTCGACGAATTCGACAAGTCTCTGGAAGCGGGATTTCAAGACGAAATGTCTTTTATCATCAAACACATCCATTCCCCGGAAAAAAGAATTCTTACCTCTGCTACCCGCCTTGACGAAATTCCAGCCTTTGTTGGACTAAAAAACCCTCTTGAACTCGATTTTAGTCAAAAGGAGCCACAAGGTGAAACAAAACTGTTTTTTAAATCGGTACGGGTGGCGGCGGATGAAAAATTAAACGGACTCCTGCTCTTGTTAGGGAAAATAAATGCCCGTTCCGTTATTGTGTTTTGCAATCACCGTGAGGCGGTTAACCGTATTTCAGAAGAATTAAGCCATTTAAAAATAGCGCATGGGTTCTATCACGGAGGATTAGAGCAGATTGACCGGGAAAAAACCCTCATTAAATTAAGAAACGGAAGTGTGAGCATCCTTATTTCCACCGATCTGGCAGCCAGGGGGCTGGATATACCTGAAATTGAGGCCGTGATCCACTACCAACTGCCACTGACTGAAGATGTCATGGTGCACCGTAACGGAAGAACTGCCCGCATGAATGCCAGCGGAACGGTCTATTTTTTGCTGGAAGGTGAAGATTATCTCCCACCTTTTTTAAAAATTGTCCCTGAAGAAGAATCCCTGCCAAAAAAGATCTTCCACCCTTCTCCATCTCCCTGGAAAACGCTGTACATCTCTGCGGGTAAGAAGGATAAAGTAAATAAGATGGACATTGTAGGCATGCTGCTACAAAAGGGTGGATTAAAAAAAGAAGAATTAGGCAAAATTGAAGTGTTGGACCACTCGGCCTACGCCGCTATTAAGAGCGATAAGATCCTAAAAACCCTGCAACTGATAAAAGAAGAACGGATCAAAAATAAAAAAGTAAAAATGGAAATATCCACCTGATCATTTTTCCAAAATCCCACGGCAAATCAAGTAGAGAAAAGAAAAAAAGTATCGCAAAATCAGGTATTTTTATTTTATATTTATAGTCCACGAAATTTATTTGGACCCTAATGTCCATTTTTATGAGCGCTAAAAAAGAACTCAAATTTGAATACAAAGATGTAGACCAGGAAGGCCTGGAGATCCTGGATGTTATTTCCGCCGCTACAAAGTTTAATCACTGGCTGTATGAAGCTGTTGAACCCTATTGCAAAGGTAAAATTCTGGAGATCGGGAGCGGACTTGGAAACATCTCCGATTTTTTTGTAAAAGATAAAAAAGACATCTATCTCTCCGATATCCGCGCTAATTACCGTGAAGCCCTGCAAATAAAATTTAAAAATAACGACCACCCGGTACTGGACATTGATATTGCCCATCCTGATTTTAACAATTCCTACTCCGGATTGCTGGGACGTTTCGACAGTGTTTTTGCACTTAACGTTGTAGAGCACATTAAGGACGATGACCTGGCTATCAAAAACATGTTGAGCCTTTTAAAGCCAGGCGGCCAGATGATTATCCTGGTACCGGCATATCAGGCGCTTTACAACGACATTGATGTGTCGCTGGAACACTTCAGACGCTACACCCGCAAAAGTCTGAGTGCACTCATGGGGAGACACGCCCCCGTTCAAAAAACGTTTTATTTTAACGCCACGGGTATTCTCGCCTGGTGGATCAGCGGGGCGATCTTTCGTCATAAAACCATTCCAGCAGGTGAAATGAAATTGTACAACACCTTTGTCCCTATTTTTAGACTGGTGGATAAGTTGGTTTTTAAGAAGCTGGGATTATCCGTTGTGTGTGTGATCAAAAAACCAGGCGACAAGTAAAATCACAGCCTGGAATCTTCTGCATTTTTGTTGAGTGGCTTACTAATAGGATAACCCGTCTTATCGCTTATTGTCCCTTCTTAATACGCTCAAGTAAAAACTCCAGACCGTTTAATTTTATTTCATAGAGTGTAGACAACAACATGCCCGTCTTACCCGGAGGAAATCCTCCCTTTCTGTGCATCCACTCCAGATAACTCACCGGAATACGGTAATATAAGGTGCCTTTGTACTTACCAAAGGGCATGGTGGTATTTACCAGATCAAGTAAAATTTGCGGATTAAGTCCCTGTTCCATCGTTAATATGAGCTAATACTTTCCAGATCGCGCGTATAATCACTTTGAAGATCCTCATGTAAAGCACCAATAAGACTGTTTATTTTTTTGAGTTGTTGCTCATACATATTTACGAGCAGCTGACTTTTGCGAAAAGGAATACCGGACGCTTTCAACTTTTGACAAAAATAAATATGCAATTCGGCAGCGAGTGCTTTCTCTCCCAGATATTTACAATACTTCGTGAGAATGCGCAGGAGTTTCCTCAAACTTTTTTTCACGTAATACAAATTACTTTGAGTGCGTAGCTCCAAAAAATGTTCATCGATTTCCTGCTTTATTTCCACTACAAAAGCATTAGCGTCATGCGCTTTAAACAGAAGGTAGTCCAGGAATTCCTTGTTATCCTTCTTGTATTTCGCCAGAGACACGCACAAGTCTACCAACTGCTGAGAAGGCAACTCATTGAGTT
The DNA here is from genome assembly GCA_964566105.1 of uncultured Akkermansia sp. Taxonomy (GTDB): domain Bacteria; phylum Bacteroidota; class Bacteroidia; order B-17B0; family Aurantibacillaceae; genus Aurantibacillus. The sequence continues at coordinate 5,963 of CAZMHW010000127.1, read as the reverse complement.
CCTTTTTTAATTCGTGTAAGCTGGATGCTTTCATACTAAAGAGCGCCTATTCCTAAACTGAAGGAAGAACCGACCGTAAGGCAAATTCGCTTTAACTCTGATTCCTTTTATGTTTTATTTATCCCTTTTCTTCAGCCATTCGGTTACAGCCGGGGCTAGTTCTTTTTGAGACTTTCCTCCTACAAATACGCCTATATGTCCACCTTTAAAACTATAGAGTTCCTTGTCAGTACTTCCTACCAGATCGTTGAGAGGTTTAGTGGCTGAAGGTGGAACCAAATGATCTTCCGTTGCAAAAATATTAAGCAATGGAGAGGTAAGGTTTTTTAGATTTACTTTCTTGCCGCCTACTTCCAGTTCCCCCTTTACCAATTTATTTTGCTGATAGAGTTCTTTCATAAACTGACGGAAACATTCTCCGGCCTGATCAGGACTTTCGCTGATCCATTTTTCCATTCTAAGAAAATTCAGGAGTTTATCTTTATCGTCCAGCGAATTTGTGAGTGTTTGTTGTTTCTGCACTTTCATCATTGGTTTGAGCATGTCAAATCCTTCGTTCAGAAAACTTCCCGGTACAAGCCCATGGTTGCCATCCACCAGTAAGTCAAAGTCCATGTCCTTGCTCCAGCGGAACAGCAACCCATCGTTGGTGCTAAAATCAACCGGTGTTACGTGTGTCACCAAATTCTTTACTTTGTTTGGATAGAGGGAAGAATAGATCACACTCAAGGTTCCACCCTGGCAAATACTCAAGATGTTAATCTTTTCCAGACGGTGTTTTTTACGGATAAAATCCACGCAATTGTTTATGTACCCATTCACATAATCGTCCATACTCAGGTAACGGTCGCTGGCAGTAGGAAATCCCCAGTCAATAAGATACACATCCAGACCGGCCGCCAGTAAATTCCGGATATAACTTCTGTCTGGTTGTATGTCCAGCATTTTATACGTGTTTACCAAAGCATATACAATTAACACAGGAGTTTTAAACGTAGCGTCTGTTTCCCTGTCGTAACGATATAAAGTCAATTTATCTTCGTTGTACACGGCTGTCTTTGGCGATGTAGCAATGTCTACAGTATCAATTTGATTCAGAGTGTTGTAGCTCTTTAATAATTTAGAGCTCATGTTGGTGAATTCTTCTACGATTTTGTTCTCCATGGCATGTAGGGTTTAAGTTTTAAATTTACAATTATTTATCCAGTGATATTTCGTCGGAGCCATCTTTGAGGATAAATTCCAACTTAAAATTATCAATAAAGGCTTCTTTACGTTTATCCGGATTCCAGAAATACACGGTGAATGCGCAGGACGTGTCTATTCCTTCCGGAAGGTCCATTCCAAATTCTTTATACTCCCAGGTATTTGCCGGAGTAGAAGCATTAATGTAAAACGGGTGATACGAAATAACCGAATCGTTTCTGGTAAAGTTAAAAACAAGGTGAATGTTATTTACCTCAGAACCGCGGTAAAACCAGAAAGAAGTCTTTATTTTTTTAAATCCCTTTTCGGAGAAAAAAGCCGGTAAGGCTGCTTTTTTGGTACAGCTAAAATCTACCTGCTCATTAAGGACGGCCGCTTTTTTGCCATCATAGGCATTCAGAGAGCTAATCCCCGCACCTTCCTCCTTTTCAAAGTCATAAAAATAGTCCTGATTGTGAAGAATAGTTTTAGGGTTAACCGGAAAAACATCTACATGGTGAAGGGTGAAAAAATATTTCGCGTAATAACGGCCATAAGTGTAATTATTGTTGAGAATACCATTACGCAACTGATAAGCCTTGAGTTGAAAAAAAGGGATACAGGCCAATACAATAAACATCGTTAACCTGTACGTACTCGCATTACTCTGCAATCTGTTCAATAAAACAAGAAGCAATACGGCCAGGATTCCGGAAAAATCCACCAGCGTTCGATTCACGATGTTCCAGTAAAACCAAAAGCTGTACAGAAGGATCACAAAAAAAACCGGCAAAAGTAAAAACAGAACTTTTGGCTGATTCCTGAGAAAGAACAAGGGAATAAAACACAAGAGAATAATAGGTGTGTACCAGAGTATACCATTTTGAAACCCAAATACATTATCAATCACATGACTCCAGTCGTTAAAATAAAAACGTCCTATGGTGTAAGTATTGGCCCACAGGGCTCCCGTTTGAATATACAGGATGCGCATGGAATAAACGGCCACCAGAAGAATCAGAAAAGTTGAAACTACTATTTTCTTTTTATTGTAGGGCTTCCGGAAAAGATCTTTCACCGTAAAGGGCTTGTAAAAATAAAACGAGCTGAGCAACAAAAGCACGTTCATTGGCCGGAGACTCACTACCACCAGGGCCATCAGACCAAACATCAACAGATAATTAAGTTTGTTGTCCGGCGAATTAAAAAACCTCTCGGAAAAATAAAGGCTCAGTGTAATAAAACAAAACGAATAACAATGGGTATAACAGCCTGCAAAAATTGAGTAAGTAAAGAGATTGCTTGCAAAAAAAATAATGAGGGGAATAAGAACAGATAATTGTTTGTCACCACTTAGGTTAAAAATCAATTTGCTGCAAAACCATAACCCCAAAAGGGTATAAAAAATAGCAGAGAGACCCATAGCTATCTGATAAGGTAAAGAAAAGCCATCCGGCGGGTAATTCAGCACTTTAGCCGCTAAATGTCCAACCAGAAAGAAAGGGAGTTGAAGCAGGGATTGACCGGGATAATACAAATTGATCATCCTGTCATTGTACCTTACCATAAAGTTCTGGGTGGGTTTTTCGAAAAGATGATCCTCGTAGTTAGCGCGAAAGCTTTCATCAAACCACTTAAATTCGAGGCGGTTATCGTTGTAGATAAACTGGGCCGGTAAGTAAGCATAATAACCCAACCCATCTGCCACCACAATCCGGTACTGTGGGGAATTAAGCGGGCGAAAACAAAAGAAAAGAAGGAGGACGAAGATTCCCAGGCCCGCAAACCAGGCATTTGTATGTTTAAAAACTTTCATTGGAACCAACGAACCTAAAATATATAAAAAAAGGCCGTCTACCAAACTTTAGCAGACGACCTTTATGGTTTGTTTAATGGAGATTATTTTTTGCGGGCTTTTGCAGCTTTGTCATCATCCAGGTCAAGCGTTGCGGTACCTTGTACAGATACTTTGCTTTGCAGTTCTTTTACTTTTTTTTTGAGGTCGTAAATGGTTTTTTGTAACTCTTCCACTTCACTTTTAAAAACAACAGGGTAGTTCGCGAATGTACTTTCGAATTGTTTTTCAAAATGTTTTTTCACGTCCATGCTTAAGTTAAGTGCTTCCCCTTTTACTTTGCTGAATTCCTCGCTGGCGAATAATTCAGTAAATAACTGTTCGTTTACTTTTACCCATTCGCTGTACATTTCCTGTGCACTTGGCATTTGAGTTAACGCTTCAGGTTTAGAATATTTTTCAGAGTATTGCTGTGCGATTTTTTCAACACCTGCTTTGGCAGTATTTTGAAGGTACGCTTGTAATTCCGCCTGCTTAATGCTGTATTCAGCCATTCTGTCCATCAAAGCGATCATAGCTTCCGCGTTTTCTTTTTCTTTACCTGCGTTAACTAACTTCAATAAAGGTTCAAATGTTTTACCAAACACATTGTTCATTTGTCCGTAAAACTCTTTCATGCCATTAACCGCGTCGTTAGTACCAAATACTTTAGGAAACTCTTTAGAAAGATTTTGCATTTGAGCGTAATATTCTTTCCCTAAATTATTTTGATTGGTGAAAAAATCCTGCAATTGTTTGATCCCATTGTTGTACAGGTTTTGCATAGACGACTGGTTGTAGAAATCACCAAACATTTGTTTTGTCAGGCTGCTATACGCTTCAGGAGTAAATTGATTTTTGAAAGCGTCCATGTTGAACTGTCCTTTTTGGAACATGTTAGCCATAGGCTGGAAAAATTCCTGCATTTTGGCATACATTTGATTGCCTTGCATAAAATTGGTGAACACATCTTTATTGAAGGTGTTGTTCATGTTTTTGCTCATGGAATCAAAAGATGAGTTCAGGGTGTTTAACCAGGTATTATAAATGTTTGTAAAAGCGGTGTTGCTTTGACCAAAGTTAGCCATATAGTCCTGAGCCGGTTTACCGAAGCTTGAAAAGCTGTTGTTGATGCTTTGATTGAAATCAGCCATTTGTTTGGCATAATTCGCTTGTTGGTTAAACCAGTTCTTAAAAAATTCCTGAGGATTGTTTTCGTTGCCTGCAAACATGTTTGCAGAAGATTGCTGCATGTTATTTAAAATTCCCATTTGTTTGTCAAAATACTCTTTGTATAAAGACTGACCTTCAGTAGCGATATTACCACTGGTAAATGCAGATTGCATTTTTTTTGCAGAATCCATCCAATTGTTTACAAATTGGGTTTGACTTTCTACTAAAGTGTCGATTACTGGGTTTGTTGTTTTCATTTTTTTCTTTTTTAGGGTAAAACGGCTGCTTTTTTGCTCTACCGGTTGTTATTTTATTGTTAAATATTTGTTAATCATGCATTTACGTGTAATTGTCTGAAATTCAGTTTTTTACACGTGGTTTTCATAATTTGACGCAAATGTACATACTTTAGAGCAAATGAACCCTATATTTTTCATTATTTAATTGTTAAAACTTTAGAAAACGGCTGTTTACGCGATTTAGAAAAAGCATTTTAACATTTAGCAGGGTAATAGTTACCTTTAGTTTCTGGATTCGCTAATACATAAACACACACAGATTGTAAAATCACTGGCAAAACAACTGGGTTTTGATTTCTGTGGGGTTTCCGCCACCGGTTTTCTGGAAGAAGAGGCTCCGCGTTTGGAAAAATGGTTGAAAGAAAACAAACATGGCGAGATGAAGTACATGGAAAATTACTTCGACAAACGTCTCGACCCCCGTTTACTTGTTGAGAACGCAAAATCAGTTATTTCTTTATTGTACAACTATTACCCCAGTCAAACGCAACAAGCCGGTACACCAAAAATAAGCAAGTATGCCTACGGACAGGATTATCATGAAGTGATCAAAACAAAACTCCATGAATTTTTGCAGACGCTGAAAGAAAAAATTGGCGACATCAACGGCCGTGCTTTTGTAGACAGCGCTCCTGTGATGGATAAAGCCTGGGCAAAAAAAAGCGGTTTGGGCTGGATTGGTAAAAATTCAAATTTAATTAACAAACAAAACGGGTCTTTCTTTTTTATTGCCGAGTTAATCGTAGATATAGAACTGGAAGCTGACGGGCCTATAAAGGATTATTGTGGCACCTGCACCAAATGCATAGATGCTTGTCCTACCGAAGCGATTGTGGAACCATATATTGTCGACGGCAGTAAATGCATCAGTTATTTAACCATCGAATTAAAGGAGCAAATTCCAGAGGAGTTTAAAACTAAAATGGATAACTGGGCTTTTGGCTGCGATGTGTGCCAGGATGTATGTCCCTGGAACAGTTTTAGCACCCCACACCAGGAACCGCTTTTCAAAAATCACTCGGGTTTTTTAAACTTTTCTGAAAACGAGTGGCACGATATGACAGAAGAAACGTTTAATCTGGTTTTTAAAAACTCCGCGGTAAAACGCACCAAGTATAAAGGACTTAAAAGAAACCTTCAGTTTATAAAACCCCTATAGACTTCGTTACTGGAATATCAGATCTCAACTGTTTCTGCTCCCAAAAGTGCTTAGCTCACGAGGCACACTCTATGTTGACTATACCCATACAGTATAATCTATCTCTTGTTATGTACCTGCGTTGTTAATTTTTCAACTTCATGCATTTGGTTGGTGGAAACACCAGGCATGGGGAACCCGTTTTTCTTAAACACAGAGAGCACAAAGTTTTCCACAGAGTTCACTGAGTTTTAAACGGTATACCGCTTCGCGCGCGAAGCGGTCTCTTTGTTTTACTTTAGGCGTACAGTATAATCTATCCCTTCCTATGTAC
>CAZMHW010000126.1:0-8639 GCA_964566105.1 uncultured Akkermansia sp. | reverse complement strand
ATTATGCGAATGGCCGTGGTGAGCAGCACCATGCTGGTGATCATGGTCGTGGTGTTATACAGCACCTGGGGCTTATTAACCGAGAGTTTCCGGCTGGCGCTGGACGCTGTTCCGGCTTCTGTAGAGGTGGAAAAAGTGAGGCCCGAAGTGCTCAGAGTGAAGGGTGTTAAAGATATTCACCATGTACACATCTGGGCAATGAGTACAACTAAAAATGCCATGACCGCGCATTTAATTCTGCAGGAAGATTTAAAGGAGAAAGAAGTCGCCGAAATTAAACACCAGGTAAAACACAAACTGGAGCATTTAAACATTCAACACGTCACGCTTGAAACAGAAAGTATAGACTGCAAAAACAAAGACTGTTGATTCGTGAGCGTGTAAACTGGAGTTTATCCATTTTTCCCTTATATGATCTTATATTCCTTATGTGGTTCAAACTAAATGGGATTATCAAAACCCTCTTATGTGATCTTATATGTTTATATGATCCCGCATGCAAGTATCTACATTTCCAGGATCTGAAACTCCGTTCTCCTGTTTTTCGCGCGGCCCTCTTCCGTTTTATTGTCCGCAATGGGTTTATTCGGACCATAACCTTTTGCCTGAATGCGTTTACCATCCACGCCAAACTCTTCGAGTAAAGCTTTTACCGAATAAGCACGGTTGCTACTCAGAGCTTCGTTGTCTTTGACATTACCAACATTATCCGTATGACCTTCGATCTGAACTCTGATCTTAGGATTTTCCTTCAGGTACTGGGCAAAACTTTCCAGAATGATCCGGCTGTCTGTTTGAATTTCCGCACTGTTGGTGTTATACAAAATATTATTGATCACAAAACTGCTTCCTTTTTTAGCTTCTTTTACCTCAATGGTAATTGGTGGTACTTCCGCATTGGGAGCGGGCATCTCCGCTACATTAATAACTCTGGCATTAAATGCTACGTCTTCTTTTTTTACCGTTAATACAATTGGATTTTTTTTGGTTACCGCTACCACAAAATCACCGGTAGTACTATCGGTAGTGGCATATGAAATTTGTTTTGTTTTGGTGTCTTTAATTTCTACGATCGCTCCGGTTACTTTATTGCCTGAGCTGTCTACCGAACTGCCTTTCATAAACGAAGTAGCCTGTGGCCGGGCTTCCTTATACAGATCAAAGCCGTAGAGATCGTAACGTCCAATGCCTTTGCCTCTTACTTTACCTTCGTCGTAACTGAAAAAATATCCTGTCAAAGCATCACTGCTTACCAAAAATCCAGTGTCGTCGCTATTACTGTTAATGGGTGATCCAATATTTTCAGGTTCTGCCCATTCTCCTTTTTCGTTTTTGCGCGCGTAAAAAATGTCATACCCGCCAAAGCCAAAATGCCCGTTACTGCTAAAATACAGGGTTTCACTATCACTATGTATGAAGGGTGTTTTTTCATCACCCGGGGTGTTGATGTTTGGTCCCAGGTTTTGAGGTAAAGACCATTGTCCTGTTTTTGGATCTTTACGCGTTACATACAGATCAATTCCTCCGTAACCACCTGGCCGGTCACTCGCAAAATAAAGAGTAAGACCATCTGCGGCAATAGTGGGCTGACTGTCCCAGTATTTGGGATCATTTACCTTCGGGCTTAACTTACGGATCTCACTCCATTCCGCCCCATTAAAATCGCTTACGTACAGATCGCAGTTGGGCTGAAGGCCACCTTCCTGGCGCATCATGGCGAAGTACAAACTTTTATTGTCGATCGAAATGCTACAACCGCCCTGGTTGTCATCGGTGGTGTTAAAAGGAGCCATCATCGGTTCTCCGTTGCTAAAAAGCCCTGTTTTATCACGCTTTGCAAGCATAAACACTTCTTTTTCCGCATCACTGGCCGACACACGGTTCATGCTTTGTATCGGTAACTTCCTGACGAAGTAACAGGTTTTATCATCCGGGGAAATGTATGCCAGATACTCGTCGCGTTGCGTGGAAACTCCCGGAATTACTTTGGGATTAAAAGGCATGTTCTTTTTTAAACCCACCGCTTTTTTGGCGTCCTTCAGCATCATTTTTGCCTGGTACATTTCGGCATCCCAGTCTTTGGCAAATTTGCTTTCGTCCTCATCTTTAAAGGCAATAAATTTTGGGAGGTATTTCACGGCGGAATCATACATGGTACGCTCATAATAGTCGAAACCAATGTAGTAATAGGGTTCACTGTGCACCTGGGGGCAATTGGCTATTGCTTTGTAAAAGAACTGCAGGGTAGGCGTAAAGGCTTTATTCTCGAGTTTACAACGCGCTGCAAGCTCCAGCCCCATGGCAAGGTTGGCCTCTGCAAAATCTGGTTCTTCCGTCAGCGCCTTCATTAAAAACTCCAGACGTTCCGGTTTTTTGTATTTCTTTTTGTCGGTCCCTTTTTCGTAATACGACATCACCTTTTTTGGAATGTCTTCGTTACAGAATTTTTTGGTTCCCTTCGATTCCTCGTCTTGTGACCAAAGAAGACTGCCGGAAACAATAAATAAGACTATAGTGAGAAGCTGACGCATAAGTTCTTTTGATTCAAATGTAGAGGAATGCTCCAGCTAATTTACCTACAATTTAAAAGTTTGTTTACGGCTGAATGTTAAAAAGCCCTAACAAATGTTTATAAGATTGAAGAATCGCATCCGGCAAACAAATACATTTACTTAAAAATTAGAAACTATGGAATTTATTGCAAAATACTGGTGGGTCCTGATCCCGGTACTGTTAATTGTCTTTTATAAACTGGTATTCCGTTTGTTCGGAATCATTATTGTGCCGGAAGATAAGATTGGTCTGGTAACTAAGAAATTTGTTTTGTTTGGCAAGTCAGAGTTGCCTCCGGGAAGAATCATTGCCGTGGAAGGCGAAGCGGGTTTCCAGGCACAAACTCTGGCACCGGGAATTTATTTTTGGAAATGGATCTGGCAATACGAAGTTACGCTTCAGGCGCTTACCATTATTCCACAAGGTAAAATTGGTTTATTGGTTGCAAAGGATGGTAACGAATTGGCAACAGGCCACATTCTTGCCCGCAAGGTGGAATGCGACGCTTTTCAGGATTCGGTGACCTTTTTAACCAAAGGTGGACAAAAGGGCCGCCAAAGCGCCTACATAACTGCTGGTACCTACAGGATCAATACGTTTTTATTTGAGATTTTTACGGTGGACATGTTTACCATCAACGAAAACATGGTGGGAATTATTACGACACTGGATGGTTTACCAATTGAGGAGGGAAGTATTGCCGGGGTGGATGTACCGGGACATAATAATTTTCAGGACGCGGACGCCTTTTTGAAAGCCGGTGGAAACAAAGGTCTACAGCCGCAGGTAATCCTTGCGGGTTCATATTACATTAACCCCTGGTTTGTAACAGTTGAACAGATAAAGATGATGGAGATTCCGATCGGCTATGTAGGTGTGGTTATTTCTTATGTTGGGAAAGAAGGTAAAGACCTGAGCGGTGCGGAATTTAAACACGGTAACATTGTAAGCAAAGGCGAGAAGGGTGTTTGGGCCGAGCCATTGGGCCCCGGCAAGTATCCTATCAATACTTTTATTATGCGGGTAGAACTGGTACCAACTACTAACCTCGTATTAAACTGGGCCAATGCACGCAGCGAATCTCATCAACTGGATAAAAATCTTTCTACTATCACGGTTCGTAGTAAAGATGGTTTCCCTTTCAACCTCGATGTAAGTCAGATCATTCATATTCCAACTACCGAAGCACCAAAAGTAATTGCCCGTTTTGGAAGCATGGTGAATCTGGTAGGTCAGGTACTGGAACCTACCATTGGGAACTATTTCCGCAACACGGCCCAGGACAGTGATGTGATTGCTTTTTTAGGAACACGTAAAGAAAGACAGGATGCTGCCAAAAAACGAATTGGGGAGGTGCTGGACCAGTACAACGTAAATGGTGTAGATACCTTAATTGGGGACATTGTACCACCGGATAGCCTGATGAAAACACTAACGGACCGTAAAATAGCAGAAGAGCAAAATACCACTTTCGAAACACAAAAACGCGCCGAAATAACACGTCAGACCCTGGAAAAAGAAACCGCAGTGGCCGATATGCAAAAGGAAATTGTAAAAGCAGATCAGGGTGTACTTATCGCCGAACGTATCGCGGATGCCGCGGTGAAAAAGGCCACAGGGGAAGCAAGTGGTGTGAAAATTTCGTCAGTGGCTGAAGCGGATCGTTTAAAAGTTATTGCCGCGGCCGATGCGGAGAAAACAAAAGTAACGGCAAACGCCGAGGCTGAAAAAATCAAAGCATTGGCAAATGCGGAAGCGGAGAAAATTACAGTAACAGGTAACGCGGAAGCACAGAAAATTCTTGCCATTGGTAAATCAAACGCTGAAGCTTATAAATTATCGGTAAGCGCTATGGGTGGTGATAATTTTACAAAACTGAAAGTAACCGAAGCAATTGGTAAAGAAAAAATAAAAGTGATCCCTGAAATTCTTATTGCCGGTGGAGACGGAAGTAACGGCCCTATCAATGGTTTACTGGGGCTTCAATTGTTGGATGGAATGATGGAACGCACTACAAAAAAAGAAAATGAAGATAAAAAAGGCTAGAGGCCTGGTATTTGTCCTGTGTCTGTTTTATCCATTTGCGCCTTTAGTCGCTCAATTATCAAAAGGCTCCCTGATGACCTCTTTGGATTTTGGTTATAATCAAACAAAATCAAAGTTTCAGGACGTCAATCTGGTCTACGATAAAAAAACAAAGGCAGGAAACGCTCTCCTGCAGTGTGGTTATTTTGTCCGCGCCAACCTGGCGCTTGGGGTGAGTCTTGGCCAGTATTTTGAGTCGTCTGCGTTTACCAATACAGTCAATAGTACCACAGGATCCTCCGTGAGCACAATTTCGTCGGCGGGAGTTTTTAGCCGGGGTTACAAGGTGATCGCCAAGAACAAGCTGGCTTTGTTTGCGCAAGCGGATCTGGCCTACAATTTTGGATCTTCTTCGCAAACATCCAATACGTTAAACAACGGAACCCGGGTAAATTATCCTGGCTTTAATACCAAGACGTCTGGATTTACTGCCGCGCTGAGACCCGGAATTACGTATTTCCTGACAAAAAATATAGCGCTAGAACTTATCTTTGGTAAAATAGCCTACCGTTATGAGAAAACTAATACAAGCTATACAGGAATAAATCTTGGCGAAGAAAAGAATTCCGGTTTAAATACAGATTTTACACTCAGCTCACTTCTGCTGGGGATTAACTTTTGTTTCGGCGATCAAAAAGAGCACTGATAAATTCGTATCTTTTATTGCCAAAAATAAAGGAAAAATGCACAGACTCGCTATCATCATCTTTTTGTTTCTTTTTGCCTGCGATATGCCTTTTAAAAAACAGGAACAAAAAGAACATTCTGAACAAACGCTTGTTTCAAATACATCTTTGGTTATCCTTGGAACACTTCAGGATGGCGGGTCTCCACACATAGGATGTAAAAAGGACTGTTGTAAAAATTTATTTGCCCGTCCCGATAACCTCAGAAAGGTTGTAGCGTTGGGAATTGTGGATCAGAATTCAAAGAAAGTTTTTTTGCTGGAAGCCACACCTGATTTCCCTTCGCAGATACGACAACTCCAGCGCGTTTCCGGGTTTAAAAATACTGATGTGCCGGATGCTGTTTTTTTAACACACGCGCATATTGGCCATTACACCGGTCTCATGTATCTGGGCAGAGAGGCGCTGGGTGCAAAAGGGGTAAATGTTTATGCAATGCCGCGCATGAAAACGTATCTGGAAAACAATGGTCCCTGGAGTCAATTGGTGTCTCTTAAAAACATTCAGCTTCAATCGCTGGAAGAAGGAAAAGAGTTGGTACTTTCCTCTCGCATAAACATAACTGCGTTTTATGTTCCACACAGGGATGAATATTCGGAGACAGTAGGCTACAAAATAGAAGGTCCTCAGAAAAAGATTCTTTTTATTCCTGATATTGATAAGTGGGACAGATGGAAGAGGGATATTGTAGAGGAAATTAAAAACGTGGATTACGCTTTTATCGATGGTACTTTTTACGACGGAAATGAAATTAATAACCGGGATATTTCGGAAATCCCACACCCTTTTGTGGTAGAAAGTATGGAGCTGTTTCAAACCTTGCCTAAAAACGAAAAAAATAAAATTTATTTTATTCATTTGAATCATACAAACCCTCTGTTGGATGAGGAAAGTAAGTCGTCGAAGGAAGTGCGCAAACAAGGCTTTCATGTAAGCAGAATCAATCAGGTGTTTGCTTTGTAAGGAGGTACGATTCAATCTATTATATTTGTGCCGTCTTATGGTAAAGGAGAAACTAAAACGCAACTACCGCATAGCCAAATATGTGGTCTACAAACAAACCATCGTTGAACCCATTGATCATTTCTGGACTTTCCTTGGCGCGTTTATAGGCATTGGTGCTATTGGGGTGATACAGGGCGGACACTTTGGAGAGATGGATAATGTTTTTTTGATTGGTTCTTTTGGTGCCAGCGCGGTGTTAATATTTGGCGCCACAAATAGTCCACTGGCACAGCCACGTAATTTAATCGGGGGACATTTGGTTTCGGCTCTGGTAGGAGTTACCATTCATAAATTAGTTCCTCACGAGTTATGGTTGTCTTCCGCACTGGCGGTATCATTGTCTATCGTGTGCATGCAAATAAGCAAAACCATGCATCCTCCGGGAGGAGCTACAGCTCTCATTGCCAATATAGGATCCGAGAAAATCAAGAACTTAGGGTATCAGTATGTGATATCTCCTGTGGGAACGGGTGTGTTCATTCTTTTGCTGGTAGCGCTAATCGTCAATAATATTCCAAAACACAGAGACTATCCGTATCAGAAAAAAGGTTTCTGGAAGCGTTATAAAAATAAAGTGTGATCGCGGTGACTTTTTTGTACCTTAGTGAGAAGTAAAAATTAAGATCATGGACAAAAAACGTAGAAGAGCTGTTATTGCTTTGTTGTTGATTCTTTCAATCGGAAACTTTATGCGAATAGAAGGTCATGAAATGGTTCGTCCGGTGTTGTTTCTTTCTGTTTTTGCCATTGGTATTTTAAGCGGCATGCTCCTGGCGGATGTAGGGCATTTGTTCAGAAGCCGCAAAGCGGACAAAGACAAGGTACTTTAGTCCTTTTGTAATTTGTTTAAATGCGCGTAGTGTTTATTCAGAGATACCAGTTCCTCGTGTGTGCCCATTTCCGCGATTTCCCCGTCTTTTAAATACAAAATGAGATCGGCGTTTTTAATGCTGGAGATGCGGTGACTCACAATCACGCTGGTTTTACCTTTCAGTTCCTGTTTTAAATTTCCAAGAATCAGTTCTTCGGTTTCACTGTCAACAGCACTGAGACAGTCATCAAAAATAAGCAGCTGAGGTTTGTTAATGATAGCTCTGGCAATGGAAATACGTTGTTTCTGGCCGCCGCTCAAGGTTACACCTCTTTCTCCTACGAGCGTTTCAAATTTATCGGGAAAGCCCAGAATGTTTTCGTAAACACCGGCTTGTTTGGCCACTTTTTCTATCAGTTCCTGGTCTACTTGTTTTAAGTCGCTCCCAAAAGAAATGTTATTGGCAATGGTATCACTGAACAAAAAAACTTCCTGAGGCACCACGCCACAGTTTTTGCGCAAGAGGTGCAAATTGTGCTGTTTGATATTTTTATTATCAATAAGAATTTCTCCGGAGCTGGTATCATACTGCCGTGTAATTAAATTGATGATGCTGGATTTTCCGCTCCCCACCTGGCCTGTGATACCCAGTGATTGTCCTTGTTTCAGTTTAAAGGAAACATTGGTTAAGGCAGTAATATTGTTTTCAGGATAGGTAAAACTAACATTCTTAAATTCAAGATCTCCATGAATGGGGTAGATCTCCGGGCTGTTGTTCTTAATCGCGGGCTCTTGTTTCAGAAATTCGTTAATACGTTCCTGTGAAGCAGAAGCGCGTTGCACCAGTGAAGTTACCCAGCCCAGAGAAGCGAATGGCCAGGTAAGACGAAATACGTACAAAATAAATTCCGTAATATTTCCCGGTTCTATTTTATGGTCTATGGTTAATTTGCCTCCGTACCACACGGTAATTAATACGCTCAAACCTATCATCAGTGACATCACAGGTGCGAACAGCGACTCAATGGCAGCAAGTTTTAAAGCCGTCTTTTTGTAGGCTTCATTCTTTTCCTCCATTTGTAACTTAAAAAAACGTTCGCGGGCATAAGCTTTAATGATGCGAATGGCACTAAACGTTTCCTGCGTCTGTGTGGTGAGTCCGCTTAGCTGCTGCTGCACCTGAGTGCTTTGTTTGCTGATGAGATCAGAAACCTTGTAGATAATATAAGAGAGAATTGGAAGAGGTAAAAACACCAACAGGGTGAGTGTGGCATTTACTTTTAACATGAAGATTAAAATGGTTACGGTGGTTACAAGGGTATTGGTAATGTACATGATGGCGGGTCCGGTGTACATCCTGACACGGCTCACGTCTTCGCTGATCCGGTTCATCAAATCTCCGGTGGTGTTTTTTTTTGTAAAAACACCCGTCGAGAATCTGGTAGTGATTGTAGATCTCGTTTTTTTTATGGAATTCAATGTTACTGATCATCAAAATG
>CAZMHW010000125.1:8122-8652 GCA_964566105.1 uncultured Akkermansia sp. | reverse complement strand
ATGGAGACTATTGATTGATTGTTATCAAGAGCGCTATCGTTAGTTTTGTAATCATAATATCTGTTCCATTTTATATTGCCATTTTTGTCTATTTTCGTAATCCTTGTTAAGCAATTTGTTGGCAAATTATGTAATTGCATAGTATCTATGAATCCACCAATTAAAAGATCCCCATTTATTAACTCTCTTACGCAATGAAAATAATTATTCAGTTCTAATTTGTCGAAATCATCAATTTTCCATAAAGGAGCACTTGGGCTATTAACATCAAATTTCGCAGCGAAAGATCTAACAAGGTTGTCCCCGCCAATTGTTTGTGGATAAATAGAACGGCCTACCACGACAAATTTTTTATCCTTAGTTTGTATTAAATCTACTGAATAACCTCCAAATCCTGCATAGTTATATTGGCCAAGTTTATTTCCCAAACTATCTAAAACTAAAACGTTATCTTGCATATCTGGTGAGCTGGCCAAACCTGTAAATTGATACCCAACAATCACGATTTTTTTACTTGCACTATCCTGTGC
>CAZMHW010000125.1:0-8112 GCA_964566105.1 uncultured Akkermansia sp. | reverse complement strand
CTATTGCCTTACCATCTTGCACATTCGGAGTAGTCTTTCCAATCTTTTTGCGCCACAATTCATTCCCGTTCGCATCTGTTTTTATAAGCAGGCATTTGATGTAGGGATTATTACTCCAGTTCTGAAAAAAACCTGTTATTAAAAACCCTCCATCGACACTTTCTGTGACCATCTGAGGAATTACGTCTTCTAATGTATCTTGATCTAAGTAAAATTTTTGCCAAAGTGTGTCTCCATTCAAATTAAATTTTACTAAAGCTCCTCTGTAACGGTTGGTATTGCCCAAAACGGAATAAGCATGATACAAAAAACTTCCATGCTTAGAAAATACTCTTGTAACAAAAGGATTAAAAACATATTGCAAATTTTCGTCACCATATTTCTTTGTCCAAAGAACCTGACCACTACTATTGATTCCTGAAATTGCAATCCGGTTAATTCCAACTCCATTTAGTGTATCAGAAATAACACCTCCAGCGATATAACTTCCCGGACTTGTTTCAAAAATGAATTTAGAATAGCTGTTAATTCCAGGAGGAACCATTGGTCGCGCTCTAAAGCCGCCCTGACTTAAGACAAAAAAGGGAAAGCAGAAAAAAATAATTATGTATGGGTGCCGCATATATTGCAGTAGGTATGGGTCTTAAATAAGGGGTGAAAGCCCATAGGCTTACTCCCCCTTCTAGTAATAGAACTAAAACCTAATCTTCTTTTATTATTTTGGTTTTATTGATAATTTCATCGTTACGGCTAATCGTAATCAGATACATACCTTTATTTAAGCCATCAAAAGGTACATACTGCTTAATTAAGTTGCCTGTAATAAAGTTAGTATAAATTACCCTTCCAAGCAAATCCTGTATTTCTATTTTATAGTTGCCTTCTTTAACTGAGTTACAAAAGACATTTATACCCGTTTTGGTCGGATTAGGATATATGGTTATTCTTTCAAGGGTGTTGTCTCCATCTCCTTTTCCTGTGCCCGAAAGGGTTTGTTGTCCGGCAAATCTGGCTCCTTCCAAATTCTCAGGATAATTGTGAGGTTCGCTGTAACTGTTGAAACCACCGGCTTTTAATAATGCCTGAGCAATACTTTGGCCGTCTTTACCCTCAGTAGTGGCATAACCTACAAAAAATTCCCGGTCTGTAGCCGTCATGCCCATTGCCCCACCGTCATATTGCTCCACCTGTATTAGCTTAGTAAGCAATGTTGCCCAATCAGCCTTGTTTTGCAGTTTATCCACTCTTGATTGTGCTTCTGCGTAATTACCCACAGCCATATATGCAAAAACGGTTTGTATATCAGCATCCTGCATCGACCCTTGATTGTTATTCAATAAAGTAACTACACTATCCTGCCCATTATTTAATGAATCTGACAAAAACAGGTTTAATTTAGAAGCCAGTGTTGCCTGAATTTCAAAATGATTTTTATCATCTGTGTTATCAGCTAATAATTCAGACAAATAGCCATTCATAGTTGACAAGCGTTGCGCCTGAGTAGTACCTGTTCCACCGCTGGAAGGATTAGTTTCAGGACAAGACAAGGAATAATTTAGAACAGTACTAATAGTAGCCGTATTTACAATTGTTCGACTGCAAGCGGGTTGAGGTGTGGGTTTTGTGCTTGCGCCACTGGTAGAAGATGAGTTACAGCCATGATCGACTATTTTTGAACTACTGGAATGGATGTACCACTTGTTTTGATTGTTTCCAATGCAGGTCGCAGCGTACATATTGCGTACCACATTTGTTTGAGTCGGGGCACTCACATTACCTTGTACTTTCATCACAGAAGGCGCTATATTTCCGTTACCAAGGTCTAAAGCGATATCGTACAAATTAGCAGTAGGTGTAAAATCGTTGCAGTTCATTTTTAAACCGTCAATAATATTACTAAGGCCACTGTTATTACCCATTGCATTAATACCGATCCATGATTTTGCAAATGAGTTTCTGTAAACCTGATGTGCTCCT
Source organism: uncultured Akkermansia sp. (assembly GCA_964566105.1). Lineage (GTDB taxonomy): Bacteria > Bacteroidota > Bacteroidia > B-17B0 > Aurantibacillaceae > Aurantibacillus. The sequence continues at coordinate 6,135 of CAZMHW010000125.1, read as the reverse complement.
GCACTGCTATTATAGATACTTAGGGCTACACTGGCTTTGTAGTTTAAATCCTCGGTAAATGTGTTACTCTTAATCGTGTAATATTTGCAGTTGTTAAGATAAACGCCTGAGAAAGAAGTTAAATTACCCGGATTTTGCACGAGATTCTTCTGAAAGACTAAAGTGTTAGCATTCATAAAATAAGCTCCATAGCTTAAATTGTTAATGAACTGACTGTTACTGATGGTTGGTACATTTAAAGGGTTCCAGTTGTTTACGTAAACCCCTCTGTCCAGATCTTTAAAAACGTTGGGAGTGGCTCCGCTTTTGTCAGCCGTAAATTTTGAATTGACACTGTATATTCCATAACCTGGGTTAGTATAAACTGTCCCAGCCGCATATTCGAAATTACATCCATAAAAAGCCGCGCCTACCGACCTGTAAAAGTTTACATGGGCATAAGGTGATAAGTTGTCACCTATGTCAGCGTTCGTTTTAAAATTACAGTTGTAAAATCTACTCGCACTGGCTAGTCCAGCGGGTGTTGAACTTGGCCCTATCTGTTCAATATCAATATAGTTATTCAGAAAGTTAGTATTGAAAGCAGTAATGATACCTCCATTCTCGCTCCAAGGGTTGTTATGGTTTCTTACCCCAATCTTTGCATGACTAATAGTTGCATTGTATAATTTAACCCATCCTTGAAACTGCGCTAAATTTGTGTTGTTCGGATTTAATGCCTGGGATTTGGCCGGGTCTCCCCAAACATAGATACCATCCCACGACCTGCCAGAAATGTTTGTAATAGTCCCACCATTAACAACTAAAGCTGCTGTTTTTTCTACAACTATTTTTGCTCCGGCACTCATAGCCACACCGCAATTAATCGTGAGTATCTTACCTGCTTTAACCGTTATATCTCCTTTAAAATATCTGTCAGATGTCCAGGTTTCATTTGATGTTACGTTATAATCAAATGCATGGTTAACATTTGTTGCGGCTGCATAGCCAGTTGGAGTTAACATATTTACCATGTCGACACGTAAATTGTAGTGCAGCACGGCAACCTGCTGAGGCGACAAGTATTTATTACACCAAGAGTTCTGACTCATAACGTTGTTGGATCCACCGGGAGTACCGCAAGATTCGGTCGACACATGGGTCTCCATTACGTAATCAGAGCATTTTATAGAATTGCAACAACCAAAAGTTGGGAAGATTGTTGAATATGAGTCTCCATGATCCGTTGGATCATTTGGATGTAAAATTCCGGTCGTGTGGTGTAATCCAAGAACATGGCCAACTTCATGGATAAGTACGGGGGCCATACAATATTCTCCATATTGAGTTAAAGATAAATTAACCCAATCAGGATTAGCAGGTGTCCAGTATGCTAATTGCGCCGGCATAATTACATAATTGAATGGGGCGCCTGAGGGGTCATGAGACGTTCCATCAATATAAAACCAGCCGTCATTGCCTGAATGGATAGAAGCTCCAGCCTGACCGCCACAGTAAATATTAATAGAACTATCATCCTGATAAGGCCAAGTTTGCCATTTTCTAGCTGAATCACTTGTGAAACTGTAGTAATCATCATCATCGTTAACGTAAACAAGTGTTGGCACAAAATGTATCTTTGCTTGAGTGGTTGTGGTCGGTGATCCCCCAATCGCTAATTGCGGTACAGGCATATTGTCCATCATTGCGTTAGCCGCGTTACAGAGAGCTTGCGCATCTGCCAGAGTAGTTAAATGCCCTGGTTTAGTCCAATATCCCGCTGTAAAAGATGTAGCAGGAGCAAATATCCAGAACCTTAATCTCACTTCAATGACATTATCATTGGCATTATTAATAACAAAATCGTTCAATAAGGTGCTGCAATTAGAAGGCTGACTTGGCATTTGAGCCGCATTATTAGTGTATGTTACATCACATAATGTTGTCAATGTGGATTGTCCTTTAATGACATTAGTAAAAGCAAATAGAAATACCAGGAGTGCAGTGTTAGATATGACTTTGAGCTTTGTTTTAGTTTGTTTTACTTGGAACCTGTCATTATACCAGATTACAAGTTGATCCCGAAGGTGTTTTCTTTTCATGGTTTTGAGTTTTAAATAATATAATACATTAGAGTATTTAAGTCCCTGCTTTCTCAAAGAGGAACAGAATGGTGGGTTTTAAGTTTCTACGATTTTTTTTTCAATTTTTAGGTTTGGTTAAATGAGATTACTTTGGATTATCTGATTTGAATGAGGCAAATCTCAGCCTTTCACAATCAGTTAGCAAGAACTTTCAAATGCGTTATTAGCATAACTTATGCGGTATTAGCATATTATAATTTATAATTGGCCATCATTTCTCAATTTCTCCATTTTATTGGTGAGTTCATTTAGTTTTGAAAATATGATGGCTATTTCTCCTTTACTTAGAGTGATTTTTTGAAAAGGTCGTCCCGAAAATTTATTATCTTGAAATAAATAAATATCTGCATTAGTGATTGCAAGTATTTCAGATGTTGTGACCATTAATTCGCTGGTAATAATTTCAAGTTGTCCTGGAGTAATGGCAATTTCTCCCTTTTCAATTCTACTATATGTAGACTGCTCCATTGAAAGTGCGTGGGCAATATTTATCTGCTTCATACCTTTCAGTTCTCGTATTATTTTAATTGTACGGCTTAATTGCAGGTCAAATTCGAGATGTCGCAAGTGTTAAGAGATTAGTTGATGTTGTGAACAAATTTATCTTATGTTGTTGTAAAAAAATAGATGGATTACCCTGTTAAAATTTTATTTTTCATTTATTAATTTAACAGGGTTTTCCTTGCATTATTATTTGAGAAAATACACTACTTTTAGTTAAGAAAACGGTCATTCTCTTTAAAAATTACCCTAATGAATAAGAAAATACAAATTATTTATACCGAAGATCAACCCTTGTTTCGTAAAAATCTTATTACCCTATTGAAAGAACACGACATAGATTGTATAGGTGAGGCAGGTAATGGAAAAGAACTGATAAGGCTTTTAGAGAGAGGTAAAAGACCTGATGTTTTGCTATTAGATCTGCAAATGCCGAAAATGGATGGTAATACTGTTTTGAAAATTCTGAAAACCGAGTACCCTTATATTAAAATAGTTATATTGACAGGCTTTGAAGATGACGTTTTAAAAAATGATTTTAGGGCAAAGGGGGTAAATGCGTTTGTTACTAAAAGTATTGATTTAATGGAAGTAGTAACGGTAATTCGGAATGTACATCAGTCATCAAGTTATAGAAATTTAGAAAAGGATTTAAAGACTAATTTTACCAAACGGGAAATACAAATTATTCCTCTCATTTGTAAAGAAAGAAATAATAGAGAGATTGCAACTATTATAGGACTGAAAGAAAAGTCGGTTGAATCTGCCAGAAAAAGATTATATGAAAAAACCGGATGTAAAACAACCGCAGGCTTTGTTAATTACTGCACCAAAGAGGGATTAGACAATCTCGGTAGTCCAATGGCTCAAACAAATTAACTAATGAAATCAAAACGTGAAAAAGTAATAGCACTTGCCTATAATGACATTACAATAAAAGGAGTATCATTAATGTTCCAGTATCTTTACAGCCTTAAAAGTCCTTTTATCTGCACTTATACAAAAAACAACGACACTCTTATAATCAGTGACAAAAAAAAGGATGAGATGATTAAGTTGAATATTAACTACGATCAGGTCGAAAAAAAATTCTATGATTGGTGCAAAGCCAAACAAAATAATAGTATTTTGACATATACTCTCGAAGAGTCTGTTGTTTTTATTGCTGCTTGTAATGTAGCTTATTGTCAGATTAATAAAGACAAAAATGCAAGCGAAGTCTACAAAGCCGGAGTGGGATTGATTTACAAAACCCTTTTTGGACATTTGAAAGTTGATTTACCGATTCATTAATTTGAAAAATTTAACCTTAAATAAACACCACCGAAAAAAAATTCTTATAACATTAAAAAACAACATTATGAAAACATTAATATTAATTATCATCACAGTCTTTTCAAGCCAGTATATTTACTCGCAAAATACCTATGATAAAATCGAATCATTCGATCTCCGTAAAGATGGATGGGCAAAGGTAGAATTGGAAGGTAAATACGGATTTATTAATAAAGAAGGTAAGGAAGTTGTTAAACCTGTCTATAACAAAATAGGAGAGTTTGATGTTTATAAAAATGGATGGGCAATAGTTGTTCTTGGTGGCAAACTCGGTTTTATAGATAAAAAAGGAAATGAAGTTGTTAAACCAATTTATGACGAGATTAACTCTTTCGATACCAAACTTGAGGGCTATGCTGAAGTAAAAATCAATACTAAATACACCTTCATTAACGGACGAGGCAAGGAGATTACAAAAGGTTAGAATTTTGTACCCAACCGATTCTTCATCTAACTTGTATTAGTTATAGACTTCCCTATTTAAACCAACCCAGATGAAAAAAATATTAGCTTTATTAATCTCAAGTATTCTATTTTCGAGTTTTTCGCTAAATTCGCAGACAAGTTTTACTATTGCACCAAACATTTGCACTGGTGATACGACTTATTTAACGGCCAACACAGGTTCTCTGTCAAATTGCACCTATACTTGGCTCTCAATTCCATCAGGTGCTAATCTCTCCTCTACAAACAGTTCGGTCACAGGACTTTCATTTCAGAGTTCTGGAATGTATACTATTGTATTAAATGTGACATCGGCTAGTGCCACAACCTCTTTTCAAAATTCTATAACGGCCATTTCATTACCAACAATTACCCTGGCTCAAAATAGTTTGACAACCTGTATTGCGAGTAACTTTCCGTTATTTTCTAAACCGATACATCTAACTGCAACAGGCGCAATTTCCTACACATGGAACCCTCCCCCTTTACCTTCTATGACTGGAAATCCAAATGGCCCTACCAATGATGTAAGACCACCCGCAAATACTTGTTTTTCCGTTACTGGCCAAAACTCAAATGGATGTAAATCTAAAAGTTCAATTTGCGTAACAGTGCTTCCTAGATACAGTATTACGGTTGTTCCAGCGAATACAATTATGTGCCAAAATAATTTAAATGGGCCTGGATATACCACAGAGCTAATTGCAGGTAATCCTAGTTCTCCGATTTATGGAGCATCTTCAAGTCACAGCTATTCATGGACGCAGCCTCCAATGGGATCAATCCTCACACCTGCGTTTTCTGCCACGGTAGTTGTAGCTCCCTTCACAACCACTACCTATACTGTGGAAATGACAGATTCTCTTAATTGCGTATCGCTACCAGCAATTACAACAGTAAGCGTTCAGAATTGCAATGGCATTGAGTACTCATCTGTGAGTCCCAACCTCAGATTCTACCCGAATCCATTCATTGACAAACTTTATCTTTCGTGTTCTGTTTTTTTTCCAGCACACATTCATTTATCTTTCTTTAATTCAATGGGATTATTATTGTATGACCTAACCGTATTGAGCAAAGACCAAGAGTTAGATGTGAGTTCCCTTCCGGTTGGTATTTATTATTTGAAAATTGAAAGCGAGGGGCATCTCTATTCTTACAAAATCATAAAAACCAATTAAAGTGAACAAGCTGATCCAGTTCATCAAAACAGAACCATGATAAACTAATAAATTTGAATTTCAGCACCTTTATTGTGTAAGGTGCGAAGAAGTGCTCTGGGGCTTTTCCTGCCAGGGCATTTTCTTTTGGTAAGAATTGGTTTCACTTGTGTTTTTTATTCTAATGTAAGTCTCGTTCCGAAATAAGTTGGCAGTGGTTAAAGATTGATCCTGAAAATAGGTTTATAGCGTTTTAGGATTACCTTTGATGTAAAATAGCCTAATATGCCATTAATTTCATCATTTCATAGCAAGGTAATAGGAGAAACAAAATTTCACAACAACGGGAAATGTCTGGAAGGAAGTAGAATTGAAAAAAAAATGTAGTGCAAGGAACCGGTAAACTTATCTTGTGTAAAAATTGTGCTGAGCTTACAAGAGCCAAAAAATAATCACATTAGGAACTCATCAAAAGTAAAGTCAATTTAGGTTTATAATCAGTGAATTATGTAAATTATTTACGAAATCGTGTAATGACTATTAATTAAACTCAATCAAATTTTACTTCTTAG
>CAZMHW010000124.1:5656-8706 GCA_964566105.1 uncultured Akkermansia sp. | reverse complement strand
CTGTATCCACCAGTTGAAGGGCTTCCGGTTTCTCTGAGTATTTTTTCAGATTCCCCTCCTCTGCCAGCAGATCTTTGATATACCCTGAATAGTCTGCCTTCAGATCTTTTGGTACCCTGATCTCGTACACTTTTTTCGCAGCATTGTGAAGGCTTTCTCCGAGCAACCAGGGATTAAACAATCGAATGGTTCCGGAGGTGCAGCCAATGTGTTTGGCAAAAGATGTAAGATCGGTGATAGACGAATCGACCTTATACACTTTAAACGCAATTTTTGGGTAATAGGTCCACTTTTTCTTTTTAATTCCAAAATGACCCGGACTTGAGAACAAGGTTTTATACGCGAGGATGCGGTAGACAAAACTTCCCGTTTCGCGGTTCAGGAGTAAATCAAAATAATTGTTTGTTTTTTGTTTTTCGAGAGCACCCTGAATACCACCTATTCCACGATTGTAAGCGGCGGCAGAGAGAGTCCAGTTGTGGAACACCGCGTAGGCGTCTTTAATGTGCGCGCAGGCAGCCCGTGTGGATTTTTCCACATGGTAACGCTCATCTATTTCGTTGTTAACCTCCAGTCCATAATTACGGGCTGAGGAAGGTACCAATTGCCAGAAACCCGCGGCACCGGCAGGTGAAGCCGCGTTGGACAAATGACTTTCGATCACACACAAGTATTTAAAATCATCGGGCACTCCTTCTTCTTTTAAAATGGGCTCTATGTATGGAAACCAGCGCTGGGCCTTGCTAAAAAGAGCCAGGGAATTATTCTTCCAGTAACTACTGGTGAAAAATTCTTTTTCCAGATCCTTTTTGATGTCGTAATCGTTGGATGGAATCTTCTCCCCGCAAAACTCCAGGTTGGCAGGAATATTGAGGTCAAACACGTAAAAATTATTGTTGGTGTAGGATACGCTGTTGGGACTGGGGTAATACACAAACACTTTCAGTATCACATAAATGAGCACAAAAAGCAAAAGCAAGGCCAGGGGTAAGGTAACCCGGTTTAACTTTACCAGTTGTTTTAACTGTGCGATTCTGAACTTCCTAATCATTGTTTGTGCCCGCGAGCCCGTTTTGCTGTTATATGTTTACGGAAAGAAGAGCGATACGTTGCATGCGGACGTGCAATTTACTTCTTTTTTTTGAGCACTGTTGTCAGGTATAAAAAAGTGAAAACCAGGAGAATATATAAAATAGAGGTAAAAAACAAGGCGTAAGAAAAACGGGTAACCAACAAATAGGCCAGAAAAATGGCAATATCTCCCAGGATGAAGAAAAGGATGGCAATTCTTTTTTCGGTAAGCCCCCTGAAAAACAAATGATGCGTCGTATGGTCTTTCCCTCCAATAAAAGGAGAGCGTCCCTCTTTAATCCGGTTAATTACTACAGTGATTGTATCCGTTAACGGAAGCAAAAACACCAATACAACAATCACGATGTTGCCAAAGTGAAAACCATTATACGCGGGCGAAGTCGGGTTGTTCCAGCAATTGTCTATTCCCATCACCGCCAGGAAAAGTCCCAGGAACTGGCTACCTGTATCGCCCATAAACATTTTAGACGGATGAAAATTGAACACCAGAAAACCACACAGAGCACCGAGAACACCCAGATTTAACGTGGTTTCGTAGCTGTCGGTGTGAAATAAGGAAACATTCACTGCCACCATAAAAAAGCAGGCCAGGATAGAAACCAGACAACTGATGCCATCCATGTTGTCGAGCATGTTGATGGAATTCATCAGGCCCACTACCCATACAATGGTTACCACATGGTTCAGGAATTGGTTCTGAAAAATCTCGATGCTGTGACCCGAAAAAATTACAATAAGCGCGCAGAAGATCTGGGTCAGGAATTTAAGAAGGGGTTGTGTGTTAAAGGCATCATCGGCCAGACCCATTAAAAAAGCGAGGGTAGCAGCCATTAAAATACCAATGATGTGGATGTTAAAGCCTGTGTCGCGGTGAGGCAGAATGATGGTGAAAATAAAAGCGAATAGAAAAACAACGTAAAAAGAAATTCCACCAAGAGAAGGTTTGGAATCAGGGTTCCAGCGCACCTGCTGATGCGCCTCGCGGTTACGCATGCCCAGTGTTTGCGCGAAACGAAGAAGAATGTAATTAATCAGTAAAGAAAAAACGAAACAAACGATGAATATAGTGGTAAGTATAAAATGAAAACTAAGATTCATAATGCTCTTTAAGTTTGTTTTTCCTAATACGGTTTTTGCAGCTTATTCAAATAAACTTACAAAATCTTTGATGTGTTTTCCCTGCAGGTCTTTTTCGGATAACAAAGGATTGTCGAGATTCCAGTTAATTCCAATGTCCGGATCGTTCCACAACAAACAATCCTCGGAAGCTTTGTTATAAAAATTGGTGCATTTATAAGAAAAGATGGTATTGTCCTGAAGCGTAGCAAAACCATGCGCGAATCCCACGGGAATGTACATCATGGTTTTATTTTTCTCATTCAGTTCCATTCCGTACCACTGGCCGTAAGTTGGGGAACTCTTACGGATATCTACCGCCACGTCAAATACAGCGCCTGTAATGACACGCACCAGTTTACCCTGCGCGTGCGGATTATTTTGAAAATGAAGGCCCCGAAGCACTCCCTTTTGAGAGAGCGATTGATTGTCCTGTACAAACTTAATGTCAAGGCCCGCCTGTTTAAACAGGTTTTCATTGTAACTTTCAAAAAAATACCCCCTGGCATCTTCAAACACTTTTGGCTGAAGCACCAGCACTCCTTTTAATTTTGTTTCGATCACTTCCATTACTTATTCTTTTTTCTGGTCTTTGCTTTAAATTTTTCTTCGTCGCTGTAATAGCCACTACCGTAGCCATAACCGTAACCATAGCCGTAACCATAGTTGTAACTGTAAATTTTGCGGCTCACGTCTACGTCGTTTAAAACTACCGAGAGATTTTTTACGTTTGATTCGTTCTTTAAACGGTCGAGGATTTGTGTAAAGAGTTTTCTGGAATAACCTGCCCTGAATACATAGATCGGGTAATCCGCACGCTGTATGGTGGCAATACCATCGGT
>CAZMHW010000124.1:0-5646 GCA_964566105.1 uncultured Akkermansia sp. | reverse complement strand
TTACGAGTCCTACCGGGGCGTTATCTATCACAATGTAATCAAATTTTGTTTTCAGGTAACGTAACACTTCATCCAGTTTGGAACTCAAAATTAATTCCGATGGATTTGGCGGTGTTGGTCCGGCTGTGATAAATTTTAAGTTGTCCATAGGACTGTTCATAAAACAATCCTCCACCGGTGTGGTACCGGTTAAAATGGTACTCATACCAATGTTGTTAGACACACCAAAACCCTTGTGGATTTTTGGTTTCCGCATGTCCAAATCGATGATCACTACTTTTTTACCTGTAAACGCAAGAACCCCGGCAATGTTAATGGCCACAAAGGTCTTCCCTTCCCCGCTGATGGTGGAGGTAATGGAAACTATTTTGGTACCTTCGTTGGAATCGATAAACCCAAGATTGGTCCTTACTGTTCTGAAAGCTTCACTGATCAGGGCCTTTGGATTTTTATCCACAATGAGCTGCGATACCGGAATGTCATTTTCGTATTTTGGAATAATACCGAGCAAAGCCACGTTGCCACTGGAATACTTCGTGATGTCGCTCAGGGTGTAAATCTTATCGTGGAAGAGGTACCTTATAAACACCAGACCCACGGAAAACAAAAAGGAAAAAAGAAAGGCTATGATAATGGCGGTACGTTGAATCGGTGACACCTGTACACCCGCACCCATGGCTTTCTCCAAAATAATGTTTTTGGAAACATAGCCTGCTTTGGAAATGGAAAACTCGGTTTTCTTTTCGAGCAACATGGTGTAGTATTTTTCGCGGATGGAATACAAACGGGTTAAGCGGGAAAATTCCACCTCGTCTTCCGGTGTTTGATTGAGACGGGATTTAAAATCGGAAGAACGTTCCAAAAGACTTTTGTATTTGGTTTTGTATTTTAAGCGCACCGCATCCAGACTCTCAATCAACAAACGCTTTTGATTCTCCAGCTGATAATTTATTTGTTTGATGTTCTCCGAATTGGGCGTTACCAGGTAAAGCATGTTTTCTTTTTCGGTGAGCAATTTCTGAATATTCTGTGTCACGTCTTTGATCACACTTTCGTATTCCGTTCCCGAAATAAGAGACACAAGCTGGTAGATGTCAATGTTTTTGTTTTTGGTAATGTTTGCCTGGATCTCAGCGATGATGCGTTCTTCCATCTCCACCTTGAGCATTTGATCTTCTACACTCGAGTACCGCATGAGCTCGGAGTTAATGAGTTTATCGCGGTCGTTAATGTTCTTGTTCTTTTTAAATTCCTGTAGAGTCCCTTCGGTGGTTTTAAGATCGTTGTACACACTGCCCAACTGTGAATCGATAAAAGCCAGAATGTTGGTGGAGCTTTCGCTTTTGCGCTCCACGTCGTAAGTAAGGTATTCTTCGGTAATGGCGTTTACAATGTCGGTAGATTTGGCCGAATTAACGTCTTTTACCCGTATTTGCAAGGTTTTGGCCTGATCGTTGAGAAGTTTGATTTCCACTTTACCCTGTAACACGGAAGTTACATAATCCACATCGGCCACAATAAAATAAAAGGCCTTGTTTTTACGGATGAGTTCTTTGAGAGAGTAAGGATCAATATTTTTATTGAGGTACACATTGATGTCAAAATCTTTAGTTTTTAACCAGGTGTTGATCTCAAAGGGAAAACGTTTTGTGCCTTGTTTAATGACTCCGCCGGTGAGATTCTCGTTGAGTTCCACATACATTTTTTGTCCGAACACAGCCCCTTTTTTGGTGTTTATTTTTACCAGGTAAGGAGAGGCATGGTACATTTCGCTGTTTTTGAAGGTCCCCTCACTGAAATAGTTCACACTGATGTCAAGTTTTTCTACCACTCTTTTCAAAAACACTTTAGAACGGATTTGTTCCACGGCTTCGGCAATGGTATTTCCATCTTCACCCATGTTGCTGAGTTTGAGAATGTCATCGGCCTTGTTGGACCCATTGATCTGAATGATGGCCCGCGACTCATAGATGGGCTGGCTGTAGCGCAGGTAAATAAAGGCCAGGGAAAAAGAAATTATAAAAAACAGGATGATCCAGAGTCTGCTTTTGATAAACAAAAAAGCAATAACGCCAATGTCGAAACCCGAATTGAATTTTTCGGTAATGTCCTTTAGCTGATTATTGGCTGATTCTACCTGCGGATTAAACATGTTTATCTTGAAATTCTTGAAAACTGATAAAGAATGAGTGCGCTGGTGATAAGTGTAATAATTGGCGTTAACTCTCTGTTAAAGGTTGCCAGAGGTCTGTAACGGGGTTCTACGTAAATAATGTCTCCGGCCTGCACAATGCTGCGCCCATCACGGATACCATCAATGGTAGAAAGGTCCATAAGATACACCAGGGGCTTTTGCGCCGAATCGGGATTGTTACGGATGAGTTTCACCTTATACGCCTTCCCATCCTCTAAAATACCGCCTGCGTTGGCAATAGCTTCCAGTACATTGGTATTGTTGTTGGCCAGGGGCATTACCCTTGCAACTCCACCGTTACCGGGAAACACGATGATCCGTTTATTGGAAATTCTCAGTGTAATGAAAGGATCCACATAGAGATTCGCGTATTTTTCTTCGAGGGCTTTCTCCGCTTCTTTAATGGTAAGTCCGGCCACATGCACCCTGCCCAGCAAGGGCATCTTAATAAATCCGTCTGTTTCTACAATCACATCAATGTCCGTACGAAACGAACCTACGGTTTCCGTGGCCAGGTTAATGAGTTTAAATCCATTGTTGGTAAACAACCTGTAAACAATCACGTCGTTAACGGCAATTTTATAATCCTGGCGACTCAGGGAATCGACGAGTTTATCGTAGCTAAAATCTTTAGGAGCCCGTAACATGATGTTGGACCTGAAAATTTTACAGGATGAAAAAATAATGAGGGAAGACAGGAGGATAAAAAGATAACGCATAATCTATACAAATATATTGTTTTTACTGTTACGTATTCAAAAAAAGGAGGCTATTCTTCACTTACGAGGGGTATTCGATCCGCGCGTGGTAGATGTTCATGAGCCGTTTTTTGAATATTTTTTTAATGGTGGTAATGTCTTTAAACGTGATGTCGGAATTAATAAATTGATTATTGGCAATTTTATAATCGATGATATTATCCACAAGGTCGTTAATGGTTAACGCGTCGTGTTTTTTTAAACTGCGGGAGGCGGCCTCTACCCCATCGGCAATCATTAACACGGCTGTTTCTTTGCTGAAGGGAATAGGTCCGGGATAGCGGAACTGACTCTCGGCAATGGGAGACTCGTGGCCTTGTTTGCGAAAGAGGTTTAAAAAATACTGAACGGAAGTAGTGCCGTGATGTGTACGGATAAAATCGATGACCTGCTCGGGAAGGTTGTATTTTTTGGCCAGCTCTACGCCCAGGATCACGTGGTTAATAATGATACGGGCGCTTTCGAGGGGATCTATTTCCTGGTGGGGACTAAAACCATCGGGTTGATTTTCGGTAAAAAAGTAGGGATTTTCCATTTTACCAATGTCGTGATACATGGCGCCGGTGCGCACCAGCAACGAATTTCCACCAATGTAATAAATGGCTTCTTCGGCCAGGTTAGCCACCTGCAGACTGTGTTGAAAGGTACCGGGAACGTCTTTTGAGAGGCGGCGTAGCAGGGGATGATTTAAGTCACTCAATTCAAGAAGTTTAAAGTCCGAAATAAATCCAAAGAACTTTTCAGTGAGGTAAATGAGCGGATAAGCCAGTAGTACCAGGGTGGAACTGATGACAAACGGAACATAAGAACTGAGTTTTTTTACAGTTTGTGGTGTGCCAAAACCCAGTTGATAGGTAATGTAAATACATACATAAAATAACAATACAAAGGCCGCGGCATTCAGGATTTGCTGACGCCGGCGCATTTCAGCGACCACAAACAAGGTACCTATACCCGGAATTAATTGTAACAACAAAAATTCCAAACGGTCGGGCATAAAAAAACTGCAATGCAAAAGGATCATCAAATAACTGAACAAGGCTGTGCGCGCGTCAAAGAACACCCTCACCCAAATTGGCACCAAAGCAAAAGGTAATGCCAACACCATGAGTCCGTACTTATGAAAAATATAGGTGGCAAATACCGAACCCAGCATCAGCAGAAATAAAAAGGCCACCTGTTTGTTCTGTCCAAAAATGGGTTTTCTGAAAAAAGCCAGAAAGACCAGGAGCACCATGGAAAGAAGGTAGGTTAATCCCCACTTTGCCATAAACCGAAGCAGGGAAAAAGAAATGTGTTGATTTTGCTGATTAAAGTAGCGGTTAATGAGGTAACGTTTGTTGTTGGTGAGCGGCTCCGCTTGTTTTACCAACACCTGACCTGCTTTGATCACGCTTCTGTAAAGGGAGATCTGTTCGAGTCGGGAGTTGATGTAGAGGTTTGTTTTTTCTTTGCTTTTGAGGTAATTGATGGTGAGGTAATCGAGGTAAAACTGGTTATCACCGGCACCCTGAAGGTGGGTATTTAAAAAGTCGACCGCCGCGGGAATGGTGTAAAAATCGTAATACGCCGCAGGTTCTGCGTAACTTCCGCTGGAAATAAAAATGGCTCTTTTTCTGTCGGTTTCGTCGAGGCTTTCAATGATGCCGCGTTTATAGATAGAGTCGAACAGAGGTTTGAGCTGAGCGTACATTTTGGCGTCACGGCTTTTGAGAAGTTCGAGTTCTCCGAGTTTTTTATCGCGTTCGCTGTTGTTTAACTCAAAAAATACGGGGGCTTCTCTTTTAATCTGATCTTTTTCAGCGGTAATTTCCTGTGGGGTTTTGGCAATTAAAAAATCCTGCTCCGTCACCAGATCGGCGTAGGGCCAGATGGCGGTAAAGGAATCCACTTTATGTCCTTTGATTTCTTTATCGGGCAGCATGAGTGCCAGCAAAAAAGAACAAAAGGCCACAATGATCATTTTAAAAACGAGGTTGTGTTTTGCCTGTATGTAGGAGAATAGATTCACTATACAAAGAAAGGATTTAAGCGATTAGATTTGCTGTGACAAAGATAGGGTTTTTAACAGTAGTGTTTTAATAGTGTTCTTTTCAACACAGAGGTGCGAGAGGACGGAGGGCGCAGAGCTCTTTTCAACACAGAGGCACGAGAGGCACTGAGGGCGCGGAGGTTTTTCTGCCACAGATTTCGCGGATTTCGCAGATTTATATTCAACACTGGGGCACGAGAGGCACTGAGACGCAGAGAGAAAGTACTATTCTGAGTGATAACGAAAATTCTACTCTGGTAAGATCTCCAGAACAGAGATTCTTTCGCCTTCCCTCCGCACAAGCACAAGGCAAAGGCTCAGAATGACGCGCTCCATTGGATTCGTCATTCCGAGGCAGGGTAGTGATGGAATGGCCGAAGGAATCTTTGCTGGCATTAACTGCATGTTCAACACAGAGGCTACAGAGGGACTGAGGGCGCGGAGGTTTTTCTGCCACAGATTTCGCGGATTTCGCAGATTTATATTCAACACTGGAGCACGAGAGGGACTGAGGGCGCGGAGAGAAATCACTATTCTGAGCGGTAACGAAGATTCTACGCTGGTAAGATCTCCAGAACAGAGATTCTTTCGCCTTCTCTTCGCACAGGCACAAGGCAAAGGCTCAGAATGACGCGCTCCATTGGATTCGTCATTCCGAGGCA
>CAZMHW010000123.1:0-8762 GCA_964566105.1 uncultured Akkermansia sp. | reverse complement strand
GAGTACTGATCTTAAAATACTGGTTGGTTTTAAGCGTTTCTAAAGAGTCTATCCGAATCTCACTTTGCGCATCCTTTGTTCTTTCTCTAATCACCAAATCGTTGCGATCAATACTTAATTGATAGCGATCCGAAATAAACAATTTGCCTATCTGTGCATTTTCACGCAGGTTCTTTAAGATATTCTTTTCCTGGGTTTCGTTAAAGCCGTAACCAGCAATTAAGTGGTGTAAAATGGTGTCGGCATATTTTTCACGGACTAATTTTTTTTTATCAATAAAAACAAAGTCGTGGGTCTGCGTAATTAACTCCGCGGATTTTCCTTCGAGGAATTCCGCTACAATGCCAGCCTCCTGCCTCAGATGTCCTGTGTTTTTAAGAATCGTATCTTCCAGCTTTGGATTGAGGGTTTTAAGCGCGGGAATAATGTTCAGGCGAATGAAGTTCCGCTCGTATTTGTCTTCCAAATTGCTTTGATCTGTTCTGAACAGGATTTTTTCTTTTTTGGCGAAGTTTTCCAGCTCTTCGCGTTTAAAGTTTAAAAGGGGACGGACCACTTTCCCGTTTTGTACCGGAATTCCTTTCAGTCCGTTTATTCCAGTGCCACGTAATAAATTAATAAAGAGTGTTTCTGTGACATCGTTGGCCTGATGGGCTGTAAGAATACGTTCAAAAGAATACTTCTTTAACAAAGTATCAAACCAATCGTACCGTAATTTCCGGGCAGCCAATTGCACATTGACTTTATGCTCTGTGCAATAATCTTTCGTTTTAAAGCGAGTAGTAAATATCTCCACCCCGAGTTTTTTAGCCAGAGCCTTGCAGAATTTTTCATCCGCATCACTTTCTTTTCCTCTGAGTTGAAAATTACAATGTGCCAGGGAAAACTGAAACCCGCTTTTTTTTAATAGATGTGCCAGAACCACGGAATCCAAGCCGCCACTGATAGCGAGCAACAACCTGTGTTTTTTGCTAAAAAGTCCCGATTTGGTTATGTTTGATTCAAATTGCCTGATCACCAAACAAAGGTAACAAAATGGCCGCACCAAAACACATTGCCGACGCCCCACTTAAAATTGATGAATACATCGCGTCTTTACCGGACTGGAGTGCCAGGATATGCGAACAGCTTCCTCATTGAAGCCCTTGACATCAATAAAAAAGAAAAAAAATGATCAATTCCACCGATAAAACAGTGGTAGTGGCCGGCGATATTAAAAAAGAATTTAAAGTAGCGGGCCTGCTGGGTTATTTTGAAAACCTGGCCTATTCGCACCGCAAAGAATACATCCGGTGGATTGAAGAGGCGAAGAAACCTGAAACCCGCACTAACAGAATAGCCAAGGCCATCGAAAAACTGAGCGCCAAAGAAATGATGCACGCTAAGTACAAAAAGTGATTTATTATTTTTTAACTCCATGGCTGGCTATAAGAAAAGCTTTTCATAAAATTGTTTAGGCTCCTGGAACTTAAATTCATTAAATTTGAGGCATGAGCAAAAGTGTTACCATTGTTGGAGCGGGATTGGTTGGATCCCTCTTGTCTATTTACCTTGCAAAAAAAGGATACAAAATCAACATCTACGAACGCAGACCCGATATGCGAAAAGTGAGTATGTCGGCCGGTAGGTCCATTAACCTGGCCCTGAGCGATCGTGGCTGGAGAGGACTGGAAGGTGTGGGCATTGCAGATGAAATTAAAAAAATAGCAATTCCCATGTATGGACGTTACATCCATAACAAAGATGGCTCAAGCGCGTATCAGCCTTATGGTAAAGACAATCAGGCCATTTATTCCGTATCAAGAGCAGACATCAATATGAAACTGATGGATCTGGCAGAACAACAACCGAATGTAAAAATTCATTTTGATCAACGCTGTTCGCATGTCGACAGGGCAAATCTAAAAGCAACATTCGAAGATAATACCACCAAGAAAATAAGCGAAACACAGTCTGATTTACTGTTTGGAGCTGACGGTGCCTTTTCAGCAGCGCGTTTAAACATTCAGTTACAATCTGATCGTTTCGAATACAATCAACACTATATTGATGCGGGTTATAAGGAGTTAATTATTCCTCCGGGAGAAAATGGTAAGTTTTTAATGGAGAAAAACGCCCTGCACATTTGGCCCCGGGGAAGTTTTATGATGATAGCCCTTCCAAATCCGGATGGTAACTTTACCTGTACCTTATTTTTACCTTTTGAGGGTGAAAAATCTTTCGCCAATTTAAAAACAAAAGAAGCCGTTCAAGCCTTTTTCGATGCTGAATTTCCGGACGCGGTTCCTCTGATGCCAACCCTTATTCATGATTTTATGAATAATCCTGTTTCATCTCTGGTAACTGTAAAATGCGCTCCATGGACCTTTGATAACAAAATAGCCCTGATTGGAGATGCTGCGCATGCCATTGTGCCTTTTTACGGTCAGGGGATGAATTGTGGTTTTGAAGATTGTGTAGTGCTAAATGAACTGATCGATAAACATAAGGAAAACTGGGACACTATTTTTCCGGAATATCAAAACTTACGTAAACCCGACGGTGATGCGATCGCCGACCTGGCTGTAGCTAATTTTGTGGAAATGCGCGATAAAACAGCTGATCCTAAATTCTTGTTACAGAAAAAAATCGAAGCAAAATTCTCTCAAAAATATCCGGACAAGTGGATTCCCCTTTACAGCATGGTAACCTACAGTCCTCATATTCGTTATAGCAAAGCGCTTACCGAAGGAACCAAACAACAGGCCATTATGGATAAGATTATGGCCAGACCGGACATAGATGCTACCTGGGAATCCCTTGAAATTGAACAGGAAATTCTAAAACAGTTATAAATAATGCACGGTCATGCACTTTGACTACAGTTTTTTTTACGATAATTCCACCAAACTCATTGTTTCGCTTATCCTTGGAGCGTTAATAGGAGCTGAACGCGAATACAAAGGCCGTAATATAGGCTTCCGGACGATTATCCTCATTACGCTGGGTTCTACGTTCTTTACTATTCTCTCTTTTATTTTAGGAGAAAAGGGCGATCCCACCCGTGTGGCCTCTAATATTGTTACTGGTATTGGTTTTCTTGGAGCCGGGGCTATTTTCAGGGAAGGCTCGAGTGTAAGAGGAGTTACAACCGCATCAATCATCTGGATCAGCGCCGCCATCGGTATGGCTTGTGGTATTGGACAGTATGAATTTGCTGTGATGGTAACGTTTACGGTTCTGTTGATTATGCTTGGCTTTACCTGGGTGCAACAGTTTATTGACCGTTATAACAAAGAGCTCATTTATAAAATTACCATCACCAATAATCTCGAACTAAAATCCGAAATTGAAAAAAGCTTTAAAGGATTTAAACTAAAATTCTCAGCTTTAAATCACACCAAACTGAACGAGGAACTCGTTATAATTTATGAAATAAGCGGGGCAGAGGTAAATCACGAAAATTTAGTGCATTACCTTTCCGAAAAAAAAGAGATCATTAGTTTTACAGTTTAATTAAAATATTGATTATCAGCTAATTAAAATGTTATTTTTACTGTAACATTTTTAGTCTGATTCCGTCTTACCTCCAACAACGTGAATTTATCCGAATATAATACATGTGTGGACCAGCATGCAGATGGTGTATACCGTTTTGTGCTAAAACATATTAAGGATAAAGACGCTGCTAAAGACATTGTTCAGGATTCTTTTGAGAAGATGTGGCGTAAAATAGAGACCATTGACGCTGCTAAATCCAAAACCTATTTATTTACAACCGCCTATCATACTTTGGTTGATTACACCCGCAAAGGTGCCAAACAGGCAAAATTTAATGAAGTAGACTTTAACGAACACAGTCACACCAAACAGTATTCCGATCTGAAAGAGGTTTTAAATAAGGGACTCGAACTTTTGCCGGAGATTCAGAAAACAGTGTTACTGCTGAGAGATTATGAAGGTTACGATTATGCGGAAATAGGAGAGATAGCCGGACTGAATGAAAGTCAGGTAAAAGTTTACATTTTCAGGGCAAGGACCTTTTTGAAAAATTATATTGGCAAACTGGAGGTTGTTATTTAATGGATAAAATTACCCTACATAATTACGAAGCGTATTTGCTGGATTACAGTGAAGGTAATTTGAGTATGGAAGACTTAGCCAGCTTAAAGTCCTTTATTTTGGCGCATCCTGAATTGGAAATTCAATTGGAAGAAGAAAGCCTGCCTTCTCTAATGCAGGAAAATGAATCTGTAGATTTCAAAAATAACCTTAAAAAAGACAAGGTTTTCCTGGAAGACGAGGACTTGATCAATTACCTGGAAGGAAACTTAAGTCCCGATGAACAAAAAACAATCGAACTAAAATTAGCTAAGGATAAGGAACTGGCCCGCACGTTTGAACTTTACAGAAAAACGTTTTTACAGGGAGATCTTCAGGAAAAATTTACCGGAAGCGCTAATTTGAAAAAAACAGAGGACGACCTCGTTTTGACTAATCGCCCGATTGCATTTCTTGAAAACCAGCTTTCACCCGAAGAACGCCGTGCTTTTGAAAAAGAACTGAGTTTGAATACAAGCTTAAAAGAAGAGTTCGATCTTTATAAAAAAACAGTTCTGCTTGCTGATAAAACACAAATTTATCCCGATAAAAACGCACTTAAAAAGAAAGGCCGTGTGATTGCCTTGTTTGGATACAGGTCTGTAGCTTCTATGGCTGCTGCCGTAACTTTATTGTTGGCATTAGTTGTTGTTTACAAAGCAGTGTATCCTGAAGTTACAAAAGTAAGTTCCGTGGCTCATAGCGGCATAGATAATTCAAATGGCAAAATAGCGTCAAAATCCAACGGTAATTTTTCCTCTGACACCAACATACAAAAGACTCCTGCACAAACAAATCCAGCAGTTGCAACCATAAAAAAACAATTTAACCATGGGGTAAATCCAAAACACTCAAAGGACTCTGTCTTAAGTAATCCAATTTTGAACGGAGGTGAGAAAAATAATTTAGCGGAGAATAAGCCACTGGAAATAAAACAGGAGAATAGAAACAAAGAACTTAAACAGGAAGAAACCAATTTAGGCTTAGCGTCTAATAAAGACACTTCTAATACAAATAGTACAGAAACGGAATTGAGCAAGCACACGTATCTGTTAGCACTGGAAGAAGTGGAAGAGGAGGGAGCAACAAAAAAGAATTCCCTGAAGGAGGGACTTTGGAAACGGGCAGTACAGCTTGCAAAACAAGCAAATAAACTCGGCGTGAAATCAGTTGACGGCCAGGAAAATTCTGAAAATAAATTCAGGCTCTCCTTTAATTCATTTAGCGTAGAAAAAAAATAATTTTTATTTCTGTAACTTTTTTTGAAAACAAAACGTCTTACTCTCAAATAAAGCACAACGCTTTAAAAGAACCAAACAAAAAAATAGTATGAACAAGATCACCATTTTAACCATCGCCCTTGTTTCAACCTTTATAGGTTGTAATGCTCAAAAAACGCAGGAGAGAAGCGTTTCAACATTTAATAAAATAAAAATTTCGGGAGCCATGCACGTTATTTACACCAGTTCAGACTCTTTAAGTCTGACGGTAAAAGCAAAGGAAAACGAAATTGACAATGTGGAGACTAAAATAGAAAATTCCACGCTCGTTATTTCAAGTTCAGGCAGATTTACATCCCCTGTTTATGTGTATGTAAAAAACAATCAATTAAACAGTTTGGAATCGAGTGGCGCAACAGATTTTAAAACAACTAACCTGCTAAAAACCGATTCCATCCAATTTAACACCACGGGAGCTTCGGATGTAAAAGCCACACTCGATGCAAAAAAAGTAAGTTGTATGGAAGACGGCGCTAGTACTCTTGTATTAAAAGGGAATACAGACTATCTGAATGCCCAGTTATCAGGAGCTTCCACACTAAAAAGTTTTGATCTCATTACAAGAGAAGGTATCTTGGTTACTTCCGGAGCATCCAATGCAAAAGTATATATTACCGAAAAATTGCATGCCACCGCAACCAGTGCAAGCGATATTAAAGTAAAAGGCGACCCTAAGGAAGTAGTTGCCGAAACAAGTACCGCTGCCAGTATTACCCGTATAAAAGAAGTTTCAGAAAAATCGGATAAGCAGGATGGGGATACCACTTCCTATAACTGGAAAAAAAGAAAGATCCTGGTTATTAAAGGCTCAGGTGTTCAATACAACGACAAAGATACCAGCGATGCCAGCTTCTACCATTGGAAAGGTTTCTCCATGGGCGTGAACGGGTATATGAATCCTTCCGGAGGAATTAAAGTACCTTCGCAGTATAGTTACATGGACCTTGATTACAGAAGAAGTCTAAATTTCCAGTTCAATCTCTTCGAAAATCAAATCAAGATTGTACGCAATAACTTTAAAATTGTGACCGGCTTCGGTTTTGATTACCACCTTTACGAACTGGCCAATAAAACCAGTTTAAATGCAGACAGTTCGTTTACCTGGGGAAGTATCGATTCCACCAACCGGTACTCCTACAAAAAGAATAAATTACGTTGCACCTACATTCAGGTTCCATTGCTTCTCGAATTCAACACAAGCAACGATCCTGACAAAACCTTTCACATTGCCTTTGGTGTCATCGGTCAGTTTTTGATCAGCTCACGAACCAAACAAGTACTCGAAGAAGGTCGCGATAAAACAACCAATGTGCGGAAAGACAGTTATAACATGAGTCCCTTTGCTGCTAAAGCACATGTAAATGTGGGTTACAGAGGGTGGACCTTTTTTGGAGAATACAGCCTTACACCTCTGTTTCAATCCGGTAAAGGACCTGAACTCTATCCATTTACCGCAGGAATACGTGTTGTGCCCTTCAGTTAATTCATGACACTTCGGGATTAAAACAAAAACGGGAAGCGATGCTTCCCGTTTTTGTTGCTAAAAAATGGAAAAACACGATTTATGTAAAAGGGATTCTTTTTTAGTTTAAATTTGTCCCAAATGAAAGATGTATTTTTAGTACATATTACATTACCCGATGTCTTCTCCAAAAGTTTCTACGACCTTATTCCGCAGCAAAGAGACCTTATTAACGACCTTCTTGAAAAACGTATTGTATTAAGTTATTCTATGGATATGGAGCGAAAGAACGTCTGGGTATTCATGGAAGCGGCCAACGAAAACGCAGTAATGGATATACTGAGTACTTTTCCAATTATTAAGCAAATAAAGATCTCTATTCACGAGTTGGCTTTTCATGACACAGCGCATACCGTGCTTCCCGATCTGATTATGAATTAGTAATTCATTGTTATTCCCAATTGGTTTTATTTTATTGCCGTTTGTTAAACTCTAAGTGTAAAACACCGTCGTTTCAAAACGCTGGTCTAACTCTTTGGTAAAACATTAAAGCTCAGCAGGAGTTTTTTTATTTCATTCTTGAAAATAAAATAGAATAGCGTGCCAAAAATTATTAGTTGCAGAAGGTAAAGTATAAGAGAATAATCTCTGAAAAAAACATACTGAATAATGTTGACCAAAATATAAATAAAGGGAATACCAATAATTTTAAATTTATTAAAATCGTATTTGAAAATGGATTTGGTAAAAAACCTATAAAGCAAAACTTGTACCGTTGCAGTGGCCATTGCACTGAAAACTACGCCAATTAATCCTAAATACTTTGCCAATAACACGGTAACAAGTAGTTGAAAAAGTGTACTTATAAAAAAAACTTTTAGTGTGACTGTAATTTTTTTTGTGAATAAAACAGTTGAGAGGTAAAAACTCAGAATACTCCTTAAGGCGTAGCCGGAAGCAAGAATGCCTATGTAAGGCTCGCTCGAATAAAAACTCTCGTTTTTAATAAAAAGTTTATAAATGATAGGTATAAAAATGCAAAAGAGAATGAGTTGAAGAACATTTATAGCGGTGTACACATTAAAATATCGGTTAGTCTCAAGTGTGGTAGCATGTTCTTTGTTTTTTCCCCATATTTCGTAGAGTCTGGGAAAAATAACGGCAGTAAGACTATTCTGAAGGAACTCAATACCAAAAAAACACTTTAACAAAGCGTCATAGGCATTCAAATCCTTTATTTCTATATTAAACTCTAATAAAATATACCGATCGCTGCCACTTAAAACCCAGGCACAAATGGCATAAAAAAGATAGGGAGTGCAAAACTCACGCAGTTCCCTTAGAAATGTTCTGTTAAATGTAAAGGTACCGTACTTTAGAAACACGTATTGGCCAATAAAAAAAATAATAAGCCCGGAAAAAAGTCTGCCGTATATGGGACCAATAATTGTATCTGGAAAATAATACAGCCCACCAAGAGATATTGCCACTGTTGAAACCAGATTAATAGTATTCCCCCACAAAAATAGAGTTGGCTGTTTGGTATAGATCAAACATATGTTAGCAACCTTAAAATATGAATTAAAAAAACCGGTTAAAATGGAGAAAAAACCGTAGGGCCAGAATTCAATGACCAGATCTTCCCTCGAAATCGCATTAAAAATGGTTTTTCCGAAAAAAAACGAAAGAACTGTCAATCCTAGCCCAATAAAAAGTAAAAGCACTGAAACTGTACCAATAAATTCTTTTTGGGTTTCTGTCTCATTCTGAAGACGACTGTATTTAACGCCAAAATATTGTTCCGTACAAAAAGAAAAAAGTATTTGTGATATCGCAGAAATACTTATATAAAAGATAAGTTTTGTGTAGTCGGCCGCGTTTAAATAGTCAGTATAAAAAGGTAACAAAATGATACTTGCCACCATTGGCAAGGCTCCGCC
>CAZMHW010000122.1:0-8779 GCA_964566105.1 uncultured Akkermansia sp. | reverse complement strand
CCGCAAAGGGTGCCATATTCCCCAGATCAAGCCGGGCAATTAATCCAAAATTAAAATACCAGATATCTTTATTTTTCGCTGACACTCGCGGATTTATTACATAATCTGGTTTTGTGACAAAGAGAAACTTTAATCCCCCGTATCCTTCCAGACTGAGCCTCTTGTATTTTAATAAGCGGTATTGCAGGTTAGCCCCCATTCCTAAGAATTGAAGGGGAGGTGCGTACAGGAGCTCTAACATTAACCGGCCTTTTTTGTATTCTTTCGGATGTTTTTCTTCTTCCTCCGTCCAGTCACGCTCATCGCTTTTTACTCTAAATGCAGGAGAAATATAGCGTAGATTAAGAATAGAAAAGTCACGAAAGCTGGTGTAGGTGCTTGCACCGCATTCCACATGCCACCGTCCTTCTATCACTTCCTGACCAGCCAGTGATAGAACCAAATGACAGAGTAGGAATACAAAACTCGACTTCATCAACTAAATTAAAGCCATTCGCGAAACAAAGCTCTTCTTACAAAAGAACGGCTGCAACAACAACGGCATTTTTTTGTGTTTATTGCCGTAGTCCTTTTATTCGCACAGACATAAAGACCGTTCTGTGTGGACACCAGGCCTCTGCAAAACCTTTCCCATTCAATAGCACAAGGTGGTACTGTTTGTTTTGTTATTCTTATTGCTTACCTTCATTCCAAGTCCCACCCTATTTATGAAAAAGTCAGTCTGCTTTCTGCTTTTTACGCTCCTCTTTCATTTGTTTGCCGTGGCACAGCCAAAATTTTATTTCCTTGCCTGCGAACGGGCAGACTCGCTTTACGAAATGAAAGAGTACCTGCAATCTGCTTACGTGTACAACCAGGCCTTTGAAGCCTACCGGGGTAAAGCGCTTCAAAACGACCGCTATAATGCCGCGAGAAGCTGGGCTGCAGGAAGTGAACCCGACAGTGCGCTCCGTCACCTCGAAACACTGGTGTATAAAAATCGTTACGCGGCTTATCACAGGCTTTATGCAGAAGCCGCATTTAATAGTTTACATAACAACATCCGCTGGAAAAACCTGATGGATACTATCAATGTCATAGAGGCTCAACACAAAGCCAAAAGCGACTCTTTAAAAAAACTGTTTGAACCCGAACTGGCCGCGCGTTTGGACACCATTTACAAAGCGGACCAATATGACCGCAAACTGCTCGCCGCCACCGAAAAACAATACGGGGCCGACTCCAAAGAAGTAAAACAGCTGTGGGCCAACATTCATTATAACGATTCCATGAACCTTATCCAGGTAAAACAAATCCTCGATACACGGGGCTGGCTGGGGCCGGAAATCGTGCACAGTGGAAGCAACACTCTTTTCCTCGTCATCCAGCATTCTGATCTCAACACCCAATTGCAGTATTTGCCTCTGATGCGCGCAGCTGCCAAAAATGGAAAGTTACCGCCAGGGAGTCTTGCCATGCTGGAAGACCGGGTTCTCCTGGGGCTAAACAAAAAACAGATCTACGGTACACAGATCAGGCGTGATCCCGTAAACGGTAAACGTTATGTGGCTCCGCTGCTTGATCCCGAAAAGGTGGACGAGCGCCGGGCAGAAGTAGGTCTTGGTCCGCTTTCTGATTATGTTTCCAATTGGGATTTGACCTGGGACGCGGAAAAATATAAAAAAGAAGAGGCAGAGCGGGAAAACAAGGGAAAGACTGCTCCTGTTGCGAAACCGATTAAAGACTAAGCTTTTATTTTTTAAAAGTGTTTTGACAAGGAGTAAAAGCCTTTGAAGCAACACCATCTCAAGACTTATTTTAAACTACCGTTAAAACGCGTTTTTTGTTACTTTTCCTTAGTCGAAAAGTAACCAAAAGACAAGCCAAAAATATCCCTCCCCGCCTCACAGAAAACTACAGTTTTTACGCGCCCCAAAATTATTTCGAGCGCTAAAACTTTGTTTTCTAGTTTCACCCCAACACGGCGCCGATTTTTGGCCGGCCAACGCACCGGACCCTCTGAGTTTGCTCACGCGAATAACCTACTTAGGCAGGGCAACAGGTAACCCGACTCTTGTATGACGCTTAAAGTCATATAATCATTAAACCCTGGTGCGTGGTCGAATCATCGTTTTTGGACATCTACCAATCTCCATGTATTATAAAGATTTTATATAGTCAAAAGGTCTTCTTCCTAAACCCAGATCTTCTGTTACCTGGAAGTCCACCATCGGCTCAGAGTTTTGTATACTTCGATCAAATTATTTATCAGTATACCTTGCCAGCAAATTAAAAAAATCTGACCAGTCCACCCGCCCGTTATTTTTTCCCATGCGCACAATCACCACGTTGCGGGAAGGATCCACATAAATAAATTGTCCTAAAATTCCTTCGGCCATAAAAACACCGGTGGAAGGTATCCACCATTGGTACTTGTAAAAATCCACACCACCTTCCGTTAAATCCGGTTTCGTAGATTCTTCCACCCACTTCTCTGATACAATTTGTTTCCCGTTCCACTTACCTTTGTTCAGGTACAGCCTTCCGATCTTGGCGAAATCACGCGCCCGGGCATTGACACAACAAAAGGTTTTTTCGCTTCCGTCCTTCTTCTTATCGAGACTCCAGGAGCCATCGTATTCCATTTCCAGGGGCGTCCACAATTTTTCCTGAAAATACTGGGTTACCGTTTTACCCTTTAACGCGCGTTCCAGAATTAATCCCAGTAGCTGGGTATTGCCGCTCACGTACTCAAAACCCTGGCCGGGCATGCCTTTTAATTTTAATTTAGATACTTCCTTCTTTAAATTTCTGCCGTAATAAAAGGAAGCCGCGTGACCAAAGGGATTAATGTAACTTTCATTAAAATCCAAAGCGGAAGTCATTTGTAAAACCTGTTTAATACTCACTTTTTCAAAACCATTCTTTTTTAATTCGGGAATGTAATTGGTAATGGGCTCGTCAACCGATTTGAGCAGACCGTCATCCAGGGCGCAACCGATTAAAATAGAGGTAATGGACTTCGCCATGGAAAACGAGGGAATGATACTTTCCTGCTTATACCCTTTAAAGTATTTTTCATACTGAATGGTGTCGTTTTTAATAATCAGAAAGGCCACCGTTTTGTTATTTTCCAGAATCCAATCCAGAGAAACAGAATCCTCCTTGGCTCCCCAGGCGAAAGATTTTGGATACCTTCCCTTTGTGGTAGAAGAGAATTTAAATTTAGTGTCCCCACTCACCAAAGGGCGGGAAGGAAATTTTTTATAGTCTTTAATGTCCGCGAAATTGTACACCACAAAACGCCCCAGCTTGCAGGAGGATATTACGAGTAAGAGGATAATTACCCCGCTTAGTTTAGCCCATTTTAACTCTTTAGTTAGTGACCCTTTTATTTTCATAGTTTTATTTATTCTTTGTATGTATTTTAAGGCATCAGAGTTCTGTTTAGCCATATAGACAGGCGCTGTCGCCCCTGAGTTCCAATAACCAACAAAAATCTGATGTGCGCCGTGAAGTTAAACTAATTTGGGGAAAGGCAAAAACAATAAAAATTTGTGAAGGGACGTCGGTATTTTCTTAAAGTGTGAATAGTTGTAAACTGGGATTGCCAGTCACTGCTGGCAATTGTTGACGACGTCCAATTGTAAAGAATCTTTCTACGACTTTAAGTTAGTCATTCACTTCACCTATAATCTTTGGTCAGGTTCAATAAATTTTGATTGAATGAAACTGCCCTATCCTTTAGTCCTGATGATTGCCCTCTTATTGTATCTTAACTTTCCTGATTTGTTTTGTGTAAGCACTAAAATAACCTAATGCGCCACCAACTATATTAGATACAGGATTAGCGGGAGCGCCTGATGCTCCACCCGCTGTTTGCAGCTTACTCACAAAATACAAATTAACAGCTTTATCCACACATTGCATTTCTATAGTAAGTGTATCATTGCGTTTCAACTCAGTGCTCTTTAACTCAAAACCTTCATCATCCAAAGGTTTAGAATGAAATAAGCCGTCATAAAAAAAATCATTTTCACTTACTGAACCTTTAGCTCTTGTATTATTTATATATCTGACAAACCGGTAGTAGTTTTTAATTCCAGCCGGGTCCTGATAAAACGGACTTATTGCATATAAACTATCTTCACCCAAAAATCCTGCTTCTTTAGTAACGGACAAGCTCTCAAAATCAACTTTATAAGGCATTGTACTTTGAGCAGAATATGTTTTACCTTCTGCTTCAACAGATAAAAAATAGGTACGACCTTGTACACCTGGCATTGAAAATGTTTGATATACTCCCGCACTTGTTTCTGTCAGCGTTTCGGAATTACCCGCATCGTCTGAAATTTTTACGATAGCTCCTGTTACATTTGGGAACACATTACTTTCATTAAAGTTTATATTTTTGGTTAATGTGATTGTGTTTATAGATGAAGCGTCATTTATATCCCCTTCAATTACAATCTTTTTATCAGATGCTTTTAGATCTACCTGTATTACCTTTTTGCAGGATGAAAAGAGAATGCTGCCGCAGGCCAGCATTACCATGGCTATGTTTACGCATTTTGCCATACTATTAAAATTTAAAATTGTAAGTAATTGCAGGAACTATTCTAAATAAGGATGTTTGTACCGCTTGAGTTTTTGACGGGTCATTTGGATCATCTCTAAAACTTATACTATACGCGTTCGCTCTACTGTAAGCGTTATAAACAGAAAAATTCCAACTCGATTCAAATTTCTCTGTTTTTTTACCCTGCCATGTAACACCAATATCCAGTCGGTGATAAGACGGCATACGGGCACCATTTCGGTCGGAGTAAGAAAACGTTGTTTGTCCATCTATTGTGTATTTACCTGTTGGAAAGGTTACTGCATTACCTGTACTATATACCCATGTGGCAGATACTGTCCATTTTTTAGAAAAGTCATAAATCGCTACAATAGATATATCATGTGGTTTATCTTGCTTTGCATTGTACCATTTATCATCATTTATCCCGTTAATCTTCTTTTCACTTTTTGATAGCGTGTATCCAACCCACCCACTAAACTTTCCAAATTTCTTTTTAACAAACAACTCTAAACCATAAGCCCTGCCCATTCCGTAAAGTAACTCCCCTTCAATTTTATCATTGGCAATTGTGTTTGCACCATCTTTATAGTCAATTTGGTTTTGCATATTCTTATAATATACTTCTGCGCTCAACTCATATTTGTTTTCTTTAAAATTGCGGAAGTAGCCTAACGAAACCTGGTCGGCAATTTCAGCTTTTGTATTTTTACTGCTTAAAATATACAGATCGGTTGGACTGACTGCGCTTGAGTTCGAAATTAAATGCAGATTTTGAGTATTTCTGGCATAGGCCGCCTTTACCGAACTTTTTTCATCTACGACATAACTTGCCGAAAACCGTGGTTCTAAATTATAGTATGTTTTTACATTTTCACCATCTTTATACGATTTAGTTTCTGTTACAGTGCCATTTTTATCGTAGGTAAAAAAGTCTCCTTTGCCAAGTGCTGTAAAAGATGTAAAACGCAACCCGTAGCTGATATTCAATTTTTCAGAAGCCTTCCATTCATTACTAACATACATGGAATTGTCCAAAGCGTATCTGTTTTGCAGTTTAGTGTCAATAGTGACCTTTGGATCAGTGCTGGATATTTGGCCGGGAACAATGGTGTGGTGAATTACATTTAAACCAATGCGAATTTTGTTGTGCGGATTGGGAAAATATTGAAACTCCTGCTTAAAATTGTAGTCTTGTATTTTTGAAGCTACAGAAATATCGCCCGTTGCCGAATTAAAATTTAGCCTGTAACTATAATTGCTATAAATAAAAGATGTGTTAGAAAACAGCCTGGCATTTACGATATGGTTCCATCTTAATGTAGCTGTTGCATTTCCCCAATCTATCCCAAATAATGATTTAATTGCTAAAACATCTCTGCCAAAATACCCTGATAAATACATTCTGTTTTTATCGTTTATAGTATAGTTTGCCTTAAGATTCAAATCATAAAAATAGAGCTTACTATTTTTAAGAGCAGAATCGTCCGAGAGTTTTAAAAATAAGTCGGCATAAGTTCTACGCCCTGTTATTAAAAACGAGCCTTTATTTTTTACCAATGGGCCTTCCATAGCCAGTTTTGATGCAATAAGACCAAGTCCTCCCTTTACACGAAATTTTTTATCGTCCCCGTCATTCATTTTAATATCTAACGCAGATGATAATCTTCCGCCATACTGAGCAGGCATTGTTCCTTTATAAATTGCTACATCTTTTATAGCGTCTGAATTAAAAGTAGAAAAGAATCCTAACAAATGAGAGGCGTTATAAACAGGGGCTTCATCTAACAAAATCAAATTTTGATCGGCTCCTCCACCCCGCACATAAAAACCTGCATTTCCTTCTCTTGCCGATTTAATGCCCGGTATGAGTTGCATCGTTTTTAAAACATCCTTTTCGCCCATCAAAACAGGTATTTTATTTATTTCTTTAATGTCTATTGTTTCCACCCCCATGTGTGCCTGAGTCACGTTTTTATCTTTTATTTCTGCACTAATAACAACTTCATCCATTGTTTTAGCAGCATCTTCTAATAATACATCCTGTTTAATATTTTTATTCAGATTTATTTTTAAAATAAAATCAGCGTAACCTAACATAGATGCTTTTAACGTATAGTTTCATTCAGGCAGAGTCAACGAGTAAAAACCATACTCGTTACAAGCCACTCCGGTTCCTTTTAATTCTTCAACTCTAATAATTGTGCCTATCATTTGTTCGCCGGATTTTTTATCTTTTACGGTACCACTTATCGTATATTTTGTTTGAGCCTTTGCAGCTAAAGCAATTAGTACATATACCACTGTTAATTTGATTTGCGCTACTACTTTTGATTTTATCATAGTTGTTTTTAATTCTACTCTTACTTGAAACACCTGATAAAGGCATCTTTTAAATTCATTTTTCAAACAGCTTGCCTTTTACAATTTTGCCCTCTTTTTTAGCGAGGTAATAAAGTGCTATTCCGATAACTAACAGAAAAGATGCCGTAAAAATTGAACCTTCAATTCCGGTTGCACCCCCTGTTAATAATTCAGGACCCGTAAATTGAGATTGAATAATACTGCCCATATCACTGGTCCCTGTAAGATTAGAGCCATAAAAAGGCTGGGCAAAATTCCAGCCTATGTGAAAGAAATAAGGTAGCCATATTCTTTTGGTATATATAAACAGCATGGCCATTGTAAACCCCCAAATGAAATCCGTAAATACGCTAAATAAGTTGGAGTTGGGATTGAAAACGTGTTGTAACTCTACCACCATTGCAATGACAATGGCTATGTGAGTACCTAACCAATTTTCCATCTCTCTTAAGATTAATCCTCTGTGAAATAAGTCTTCAACTAACGCGGCAAATACTAGTACAGCCAAAAATCTTGCTGAGTAGTGAGTAGTTGTAATACTAAACGCCTGATAGTGGCCTAATACATATAAAATGAAAATCGATACTGAAATTATCAAAAAGCCAAAACTAAAACCACCAAACATTTCTTTGGGTAAATGTTTTATGGATAGTTCGGTAATTTCTCTTTTATCGTATAAGCGGAATAAATAGTAATAGCTGACTAATAACACTATACAAGAACTAAAAATAATAATTGGGTCAGAAATACTTTTATCTGAAATGATACTATAAAAAATTGGTTTTAATACAAAGTTTTGAATAACTATAAAAAGCGAAAAGCAAACGCTAATTCCTACAATAATTTTAGTAACTGGAAAATACAGTACTCTTTTGACTAATGCATTCATCGTTTTTTGATTTATTTTATTCAACGTTTTTGCAAATAAAATTATTTGATACCTTTACGGCAAGTACATACAATAAAGTAGGCTACATACTAAAACTATAGTATTAGTGATTGTCAAGGATTTAAATTTATGAATACGTGAAAAATAAAATTAAAAAGGCACATTGTGCAGTGGATTATGCTTTCCAACGGATAGGTGGAAAATACAAAGGGAGGATTTTATGGGTACTTAGAGAAGGTTGTCTCAGGTATGGGGAATTAAACAGGGCTGTGGTTGGCATAACTCCAAAAATGCTAACACAAACACTAAAAGAATTGGAAGCTGATGAACTAATTACAAGAAAAGTTTATTTAGAAGTTCCACCAAAAGTGGAATATTCACTTACTGATACAGGGAAAGAATTAATTCCGTTTATCAGTCAAATGCGAAGCTGGGGTGAAAAGCAAATGTCGGCAAAGTAAACCTTACAATTCTTAGACTGTTGCGATCGCTTGCTACCAAAGGGCGTTTGCAGCTACTTGCAGCTTTTTACTAAGTCCAATTACACACTTATCTGCCGGAGTGCAAACACGAAGGCGGATTTGA
Source organism: uncultured Akkermansia sp. (assembly GCA_964566105.1). GTDB lineage: Bacteria > Bacteroidota > Bacteroidia > B-17B0 > Aurantibacillaceae > Aurantibacillus. Next base: position 383 of record CAZMHW010000122.1, on the reverse strand, counting down.
ACGCTAATCCGCAACACTTGTCCCGATAAGAAAATGAAACTAAAGTAGCTTTAAGCATTTTCTTCACCGGGAAAATTGCAAGTAGGTGCTGTTAGCTGAAACAGGGCGGCACACAGATTAAACAAAGTTTACGTGTTCGCAATTATTTTTTACGGAGAAACAACGACTAAGAATGAGTCAGTAACTCGGTCGACCGTATCCCTGAGTGGAGAATTGCCAGAAGGATCACCTTTAACAATAAAACGCAAACTGTCTTTTCCTGGTCGGACTGCTTTAAAAATTACAGCGTAATAAGTTGTACATCCAGCACAGTCTTCAGGAGAAGGTAATACAACGGAGTCTTTTTCATAGTGCAATGAGCTTAAAGTCGTTTTGTCTAATTG
>CAZMHW010000121.1:7044-8794 GCA_964566105.1 uncultured Akkermansia sp. | reverse complement strand
CACCAATAATGGCGACCTTTCTGCTGAGTGTAGCAATGTAAATCAATACCCCGTTGCGTTCCGCCGTTTGATGCATTTTTAAACGGGTAAATACTTTCTGCGCTGCTTTTACTTCGTTGCCCAGACAAAAATTTTCCAGATGCAACCGAATCTCACCGGAAGTATGCAACTCTGCTTTCGCAATTGCGTCTATCAGCAGTTTTTGTTCCTGCTGATCAAAAAAATTACGGGCAGTAGGCATTGCTTAATTATTTAGACTCTGTAAAATCTACTTTAGGAGCGTTTTCAGAACCAGCGCTTTCTTTAAACGGCTCCTTCTTGGCAAAAGTTTCCTTGTTTAAAAACATACTGTTAATGAACCCGCGGATGTGAGAGTTATAATCTTTCACTGCTTCATTGTAATTTTGACGGGCTACCGAAATTCTATTCTCTGTCCCTTCCAATTGCGTTTGAAGGTCACTGAAATTTTCTGTAGAACGGATCTGAGGATACGCTTCAAAAGCTAAATTAATCGCTGTGTTGATTTTTTTACCCATTACTTCCATGTCTTCAGGTGTTTTCGCGTTCACAATACCGGCTCTTGCTTCAGTCACCTGTGTTAAAATACCTTTTTCGTTCGCTGCAGCCCCTTTAACAGTGGCTACCAATTGTGGGATAAGATCGGCGCGTCTTTGATACGTCGCACCTACGTCTCCCCATTTTTGATCTACATTTTCCTGTAAACTCACCGCTTTATTGTATGAGCTTCTGTACATCATAAAAACTATAAGGATAAGTAAAACTATTCCTCCAATAACTATTAAGCCTTTTTTCATTTTATTAAATTTTAATGTAAAAGTAATATTAAAATTGACGTCTGATAAATTCCATTAACATTAATTCTATCTTTACTGCTGTTATCGTGATGAATGGAGTTTTTCGCTTATGAAATTCTTCATTACTGGTGTTTAACTTGTAAACGGAACATGAAAAAGTACCTCGACGCGGAAAATAATCAACTGGTATTCAGCGGTACCGATTATTTTAAAATACTGGAACAGGTCATTTCCGAAAGTAAGCGCGTTTTACATCTTCAAACTTACATTTTCGACAACGATACCACCGGCTTAAAAGTGGTGGAAAGTCTTAAAAAAGCTTCTGCCCGCGGAGTAAAGGTTTTTGTATTGGTAGATGCTTACGGCTCCTTCCCTTTCTCCTCGCAGGTAAAGCAGGATTTTCAACGTTCAGGAATTCATTTCAGGCTTTTCTCTCCGCTGTTTTCCTCTGAAAGTGGATTCTTCGGAAGAAGACTACATCACAAGATCGTGGTAGCCGACGGCCAGGTGGCTCTGATCGGAGGTATAAACATTGCCGACAAATACGGCAACAGTCAGCCCAACGAAGAGCCCTGGCTGGACTACGCCCTGTTAACGCGGGGAAAAGTCTGTGAGTATCTGAGTTTGCTTTGCGAACTGATCTATCATAAAAAGTGAAGCTAACTCAACGGCTGGGAAAAAACCGCAGCTAATCTGGTTGGCAACGAACATACCCGGCTTGTAAGGTTTCGTCGCAACGACTGGATCAAACGAAAAAACGAGATCCATCAAAGTTATGTTCAAAGCATCGTGAAGGCTGAATCCAGCATCACCTTAGTAGCCAGTTATTTTTTACCAGGTACACAATTCAGACGCATACTCAGAAATGCTGCAAAAAGAGGCGTTAGCATTAAGATCATTCTCGCCGGAAAATCGGATGTAACCACGGTCAGGCT
>CAZMHW010000121.1:2407-7034 GCA_964566105.1 uncultured Akkermansia sp. | reverse complement strand
CGCGCAGCAATACCTTTACGAATTCTACCTCAGCAACAACATTCAACTCTTCGAATGGCAAAATTCGGTGCTACATGGCAAAGCCATGCTCGTGGATACTACCTGGGCCACCATAGGTTCTTACAATCTTAATTTTTTAAGTCACTATATTAGCATCGAATTAAATGCAGATGTCATTGATCCGCAATTTGCCATGCAATTTTCAAATCACTTAAATTCGGTGATGGAAAACAGTTGTAAAGTGGTTGACCTGGAAAAGGCCATCAACAAACGAAGCTGGCTGGGCAAAATGAGTATGTGGCTGGCATATAATTTTTACCGTACATTGAGAGACCTTTCGGTAAATAAAAAAAGGAAAAGAAAATAATATGGATTCACTAACACATACCGTGATGGGAGCTTGCCTTGGAGAAGGTATAGCCGGAAAAAAACTTGGAAAAAAAGCCATGCTCATAGGAGCGCTGGCAAACAACCTGCCAGACATAGACGTTATTACCACCTTTTGGACAGAGCCGGCAAAAGAGTTACTGGTGCACAGAGGAATCACCCACTCCATTCTTTTCGCCTGTATTGCCGGTCCACTCCTGGCCTACCTCTTTCAAAAAACCTTCACTAAAAACCCCTTGTCTTTCAGACGTTGGTTACTGCTCATACAGAGCGGATTATTTATCCACATTATTATGGATGCGTTCACTGCGTACGGCACAGGTTGGTTTGAACCCTTCAGCCATTACCGGGTAACTTTCAATACCCTTTTTATTTTAGATCCCTTGTTCTCTCTCCCCATGATTATTGCCGCCGTTGTTTTACTTGTCCTTAAAAGCTCTTCGGTACAAAAACGTGGGGTAACTTACCGCCTCGGACTGGGACTCAGCGCACTATACCTTTCCATTACCATAGGGGTAAAAGTGTATGTCAATTCCGTTGTTTCAAAAGATTTGTCAGCAAACAGTATCTCCTACAACTCGTACATGGCAACTCCCACCGCTATGAACAATGTGCTGTGGTACGCCATCGCTAAAAAGGACGATCATTTTTACATTGGCTATTATTCTATTTTTGACGAGGACGAACAAATAAAATGGGAGCTCTTCACGCAAAATGATTCCTTACTAAGTCCTTTTAAAGTATCAGAAGAAGTCGCTTACCTCAAACGCTTCTCAAAAGACTATTACTGCCTGCACAAAGAAGAGAACCACGTTGTTTTTAGCGACATGCGTTTCGGTCAGATAGGCGGCTGGTATATTAAACAGGCTCCTTTTGTATTTAATTTTAACCTCGAACAAGGCAAAGACAACAAAACCAACCTTCAGCAGGGCCGCTTCAAATCCTTTAATTCCAAAGACCTTTCTTTGTTGTTCGACAGGATTAAAGGGATTGAGAATTGAAAAAGCGCGCAGGAAATCGACTGGCCTTGCCTTTTTGGTTCTCGTCCACCCAAAAGCCGGCTCAATGTTTCACATTGCCCTGTGCCAAGAGAAAAGAACGTAGAAAGACTTCGATGCGTTAAAAGAAGATTTTACATTGCCGCTTATTTGAGCTTGCCTCGGCAGGCAAAAGACCTAGTCAAACGACTGCGCCGCTTTTTTCGAAAGTTCCACCAAAAGTTGGTACTGCTCCGGAGAAAGATCGTTGTAATAATAATTGATAGGATTTACTTTTTCCCCGTTTTTAATAACCTCATAATGGATATGCGGCGCGGTACTCAAACCCGTACTTCCCACATAACCGATCAATTGACCACGCATGATTTTTTGCCCTGCTTTTACTGCGATACGACTCATGTGGCCGTACAAAGTCTGGTAACCAAAACCGTGGTTTAAGACCACGTGATTTCCATAGCCCTGCGCCAGATTATCCGCCCGGTCCACCACCCCATCGCCTGTGGCATAAATGGGTGTCCCCTGCTCTGCAGAAAAGTCCATACCAGGGTGAAACTCCATGGTTTTATAAATAGGATGTGTGCGCCAGCCAAAACCACTGGTAACAGCATGCGACAGATCTTTTTGATTAATAGGCATAATGGCTGGAATAGAAGCCACGAGTTTCTCCTTACTTTTGGCCAGGTTTACCACCTCGTCAAAGGACTTGGATTGCACATACAATTGTTTGGATAAACGGTCCATACGTTCCGTAGCGGATTTAAGCAATTCCGAGTTATCGTAACTGTCAAATACAGAGTATTTATCTGTTCCCCCGGATCCGCCATAACGCATGGATTTAGGTAAGGGATCGCTCTCAAAAATAGCCCGGTAAATGTTATCATCCCTGTCCTCAAGGTCCTTTAAAACCTGTTCGGCCTGCATCATTTTTTTATTCAACAGTTCGTATTGCAGTTTTAAGGCCTCAATCTCACGTTTTCCCTTTTTTTCGGTTGGAGAGGGTAAAAACTGCCGCGCCAGAACAATGGTAATGGTAGCAAATACCAGTCCGGTAGCAACGTACGACAAAAACTGCCAAAAACGCTGCCGGAAAGTAACACGTACCTTCTCGTAGGTGAGTGACTTGGTATTAAACTTATATCTGACTTTCGACATTGGCCCGAATTTAAGCAAAAAATTAAAAAAAAGGAACAAAATTCGCCCCTGCAAATCTAGGCAAAGATGGCGGGACAAAAGCCTTAATAAAGTCTAAATCTGCGCCAGCGTGCAAAACTATTGTTTCACAAAATCTGACATTTTAGTATCTTCGCCACTCATTTTAAATCCATATGGAGTCCAATAAAGTAAGGCAGACATTTCTCGATTTTTTCAAAAGCAAAGGGCATCACATTGTACCAAGTGCCCCAATGGTGGTTAAGGGTGATCCAACCCTGATGTTCAATAACAGTGGAATGGCGCCTTTTAAGGATATTTTTTTAGGAAACTCCCCTATTAAATACCCCCGCATTGCAGATACCCAGAAGTGTTTGCGTGTGAGTGGAAAACACAACGATTTGGAAGAAGTGGGTGTAGATACCTACCACCACACCATGTTTGAAATGCTGGGTAACTGGAGCTTTGGTGATTATTTTAAAAAAGAAGCCATCTCCTGGGCCTGGGAATTACTTACTGAAGTTTACAAAATTGATAAAGACCGTTTATACGTTACCGTGTTTGAGGGCAGCAAGGAAGAGGGTTTATCCTTTGACCAGGAAGCTTACGATACCTGGAAACAATTTGTGAGTGCAGACAGAATTTTAAACGGGAACAAAAAAGATAATTTCTGGGAAATGGGCGATATGGGTCCCTGCGGACCGTGTTCGGAGATCCATTACGACGGTAGAAGCGAGGAAGAACGTAAAAAGGTTTCCGGAGCCTCCCTTGTGAACAACGACGATCCACAGGTTATTGAGATCTGGAATAACGTATTCATGGAGTTTGAGCGTAAAGCCGATGGTTCGCTGGTAAAACTCCCGAAACAACACGTGGATACCGGCATGGGCTTTGAACGTCTGGTACGCGTACTACAGGGCAAACAAAGCAATTACGATTCGGACGTTTTTTCACCCCTCATTCAGAAAATAGAAGAACTGAGCGGACTGCGTTACAAACCCGAAGAGGAAGACAAACACAAAAAACAACTCCTCATCAACATTGCCATGCGGGTAATTGCAGATCACATCCGTACCATCTCCTTTAGCATTGCTGACGGCCAATTACCGGGCAATACAGGTGCAGGTTATGTCATTCGCCGTATTTTACGCCGTGCCATCCGTTACGGTTACCAAAGTTTAAATCTCAAAGAACCTTTTATGTACCGCATTGTGCGTACACTCGCTCACCAAATGGGCGGCGCCTTTCCGGAACTGAACACGCAACGCACGCTGATTGAAAAAGTAATTAAAGAAGAAGAAACTTCGTTTTACAAAACACTCGAAGTGGGCTTAAAACGCATTGACCAGGTGTGTATTGATACCACTGCAGCCAATAAACAGATCATTGACGGCAAAATTGTCTTTGAATTGTACGACACCTTTGGTTTTCCTGTGGATTTAACTTCTCTCATTGCCCGTGGCTATAACCTCAGCATTGATGAAAAAGGATTTGACCATTACCTCGACGAACAAAAGAATCGTTCCCGTGCAGCAACAGCGGTAGATACAGACGATTGGATGTACGTGGAAGAGAACAAGGGACTTACTGAAAGTCAGGAAAAAGAAACTGAATTTGTGGGCTATACCGACCTGGAAAGCGAATCGGTAATTATCCGTTACCGCAAGGTGAAAGCAAAAAATAAAGAACAATATCACCTGGTACTTAACAAGACCCCTTTTTACGCCGAAAGTGGCGGACAGGTGGGTGACACCGGTGTGATTGAAAACATCAACGAAAGTATTGCCATTACCGATACTAAAAAAGAAAACGGGGTTATCATTCACTACTGTGATAAATTACCCGTAAAACTCAACGCGACCTTTACGGCCAGAGTAAACAAGGAAAAACGCTTATACACCTCCAACAACCACTCTGCCACTCACCTGCTCCACGCCGCACTCAGACAGGTGTTGGGAACACACGTAGAACAAAAAGGCAGTTTGGTAAACGATGAGTACCTCCGCTTTGACTTTTCACACTTTTCAAAAATAAACGAGGAAGAAATTCACCGCATCGAAAAAATGGTTAACACCAAAATTCGTGAAAACGTG
>CAZMHW010000121.1:0-2397 GCA_964566105.1 uncultured Akkermansia sp. | reverse complement strand
GAATTGATGCCGATTGAAGAAGCAAAAAAAACAGGGGCCATGGCTCTGTTCGGTGAAAAATACGGAGATGTGGTAAGAGTTGTAACTCTGGATAAAAACTATTCGGTAGAATTATGTGGTGGTACGCATGTTACCTCCAGCGGACAAATAGGATACTTTAAACTCACCAGCGAAGGCGCCGTAGCGGCGGGTATTCGAAGGATTGAGGCAATAACCTCTATTAAAGCAGAAGAATATTTCGATAATCAGAACAAACTGCTGGAAGAATTAAAAGGGCTTTTGAAAAACCCAAGAGACCTCGTAAAAGGTGTTTCCAACCTCATAGAAGAAAACAGCACCCTGCAAAAAAATCTACAGAACCTGTACAAAGAAAAAGCGGCTGCCATTAAAAAAGACATTATCGCTCACATCGAAAAAAAGGGAGACATCAATTTTGCTGTTCATTCGATTCAATTCGACAGTGCTGAAGAAATTAAAAACCTGTTGTTCGAATTAAAGAACGAAGTGCCTAACCTGTTCTGTGTCTTAGCTGCAGATGTGAATGGCAAACCAAGTATCTCAGTGATTATAAACGACAACCTGGTAAAAGAAAAAAACCTGAATGCCGGCAACATTGTGCGTGAACTTGCCAAAGAAATTAATGGCGGCGGCGGCGGTCAGCCTTTTTATGCACAAGCAGGCGGCAGCAAACCAGAGGGACTTTTAAAAGTAGTTGAAAAAGCAAAAACGCTTATTTAGTCAAACGCTCTAAAACAAAAAAGCCATCCAAAACAGGATGGCTTTTTTTATATCGTTTAGATAGGGTTTATTTTTTTGCTTTTAAATACAACTCATTTACTTTTGTCCAGTTAATCACGTTAAAAAACGCACCCATGTAGTCCGGACGACGGTTTTGATAATGCAGGTAATACGCGTGTTCCCATACATCCATTCCCAATACAGGAGTTCCTTTGCACTCAGCAATGTCCATTAAAGGATTATCCTGATTTGGGGTACTGCACACGCACAGTTTTCCATCGGCTTTAACCGCTAACCATGCCCAACCGCTTCCAAAACGGGTAGCACCTGCTGCAATAAAATCGGCCTTAAATTTTTCAAATCCGCCCAGTTCGGCTTCAATGGCCTTACCCACTTCATTGTTAGGAATGCCTCCTGCGTTAGGTGCCATTATTTCCCAGAACAAGGTGTGATTATAATGCCCTCCTCCGTTGTTTCTAACCGCCATAGGATATTTAGATATATTTTTGCAAATATCTTCGATGCTCAATTTGTCGGCATCGGTATCTTTAATCGCATTGTTTAAATTGGTAACGTAAGCCTGGTGATGTTTGTCATGGTGAATCTCCATTGTTTTTGCATCAATATGCGGCTCTAATGCTCCAAAAGCATAGTTTAGTTTAGGTAATTCAAATGCCATAATATATAGTTTTAGTTATTTCAGGTACAAAGGTAACATTTATGTTTTGCCACAAATAAAAAAAGCCTCCAAAAATTTGGAGGCTTTTAATTATTTAGTGTTTAATAACTATTGTTTTACAACTTTAATTACTTCTACACCGTTTCCAGATTGAATTTTCACATAATAAACACCGTTAGCAAGTGCGCTGATGTTTACATTTACTTTACCATCTTTAGCAGTGTTTACTAAAACAACACGGCCGGTTACATCCATAACTTCGATGGCTTTGTTAACATTACCATTCAATTCCACGGTGAAAAGACCGGCAGTTGGATTTGGATAAATTTTAACTCCGCTTAAAGTAGCATTTACTTCATTTAAACCAACACAAGCGTCAACAACCTGAACTAAAGTTGTTTTAGCTGTACAACCGTTAGCATCCACACCGGTAAGGGTGTAAGTAGTGGTAACGTTTGGAGAAATGAAGGCTACAGGAGCCTGGATAAACAAGGTGTTAGCAGCCCATTGGTAAGTAACGATGTTGCTTCCACCACCTGTTAACATTTGTGTCTCACCAGCACACATTTGAGTTGGTGCAGAGCTTGAAGCTGTAACCGTTGGTTGTGGGTAAACTAAAACTTGCAATGAAGCAGCTGAAGTACAATTTGCATTTGCGCCTAACACAGAATAAACTGTGCTTACAGTAGGAGAAACAGTAATAAGACCTGCATTTGAACCATTAGTCCAGGTATAAGAACCTGCACCGTTGGCAGTTAAATGTACAGGTGTACCAGGACAAGCCTGAGGGGCATCAGCAAAAATAACAACATTTGGAGCATTGTTTACAATCACTGTTTGCAATTGTGAGAAAGTACAACCTGTTAAGGTATTTGTACCCATTACACTGTAAGTGAAGCTTGCACCAGGAGTATCACTGATGGTTGATCCGTTAGCACCGGTATTCCAGGTATACGTATCGGCACCTGCAGCCGTAATGC
>CAZMHW010000120.1:2065-8803 GCA_964566105.1 uncultured Akkermansia sp. | reverse complement strand
GGTATTTTCAGGTTTAATGCCGCTGCCGACGATTCCGCGATACAGCTGGACATTGATGCACTTGCGGATGCCCGCTTTAACATGAGTTTCACGAAAACAGGGGCGCTAATCATTATTGCGCGGAAATCGGATCTTAAATTCTTTATTGCCACAGGCGATATTGTAGACTCAGGCCTAACCAGCCGCATGCTCGAGAACATCTTCTACAAAAACTCTCCTCTCCACGATGGGGCTGTTATTATCTACGACAACCGTATTATCGCGGCCCGCTGTGTGTTGCCGGTAACTGAAAAGGAGAATTTTCCGGCACATTATGGCATGCGGCACAGGGCCGCTGTTGGTATCACCGAAAACACCGACGCCCTTGCTATTACTGTGAGTGAACAAACCGGCGCCGTTTCCCTTACTATCCATGGAGAGATAAAACCTGACCTTTCCAAGGAAAAACTCCTGTACCTGTTGGAAAAAAACACGAGGCAGTTGAATTAAAATGCCTAAATTCAGTCCCTATAAAACTAAAAAAAATGACAATTTCAGAAGACAAAGCGGTAACGGTAAATTATTATTTAACCGCAAGTAAAGATAATGCCCCTGAAGAATTAATCGAAGAAACCTCTCCGGAACATCCCTTTGTGTTTTTATTCGGATACGGAAGTGTTCTACCTGATTTTGAAACCGGCTTAAGCGGTAAACAAAAGGGTGATAAATTCGATTTCAGGATCAGTTCTAAAAACGGTTATGGCAGCTACGAAAAAGATTACGTGGTAAAAATTGACAGAGCCGCTTTTGAGATTGACGGAAAATTTGACGACGTAAGGGTTAAGGTTGGTCAGGATCTGGAAATGAGTGACGCTGAGGGAAATCCTTTAATGGGACGTGTACTCAGTATCAACGAAAAAGAAGTGGAAATGGATTTTAATCATCCATTAGCCGGTTACGAGCTTCACTTTATCGGTGAAGTAATGGATGTGAGACAAGCTACCCAGGAAGAACTGGATCATGGCCATGTGCACGGTCCGGGTGGTCACCACCACCACTAAATGCCGGGCGTGATTGCGCATGGCACATTTTTGATATCCTTCAGAACGAAGTACATAACAAAAAAAGAATAAGGCAACTGAATTGAATTTTACACATTCCATTCAGTTGCTTTTTTTTTGACACATTGGAAAAGAGGCTGAAGCAGATTTGCCTCCCTGAATTTTTTTTGCTATTTTAATGATACAGTCTATGGTTAAAACAAACATGCCAGAAAGAATAGAAATCCTCGACGGTTTTCGTTTCATAGCCATTCTGTCCGTTGCCCTCTACCATTTTTATAACAGATGGACTGCCCCGATTTACACAGACAACCTTTACCCTTACCTGAACACATATAACTATTTTAGCCTGGGCTATCTTGGCGTACAGTTCTTCTTTATCATCTCGGGATTCGTCATCGCATCTACCCTCGAAACCACGCATACCTTTGGAGCGTTTCTTAAAAAAAGATGGATCCGGCTTTTTCCCACCCTTGTCATTTGTTCGATTATCACCTTCCTCGTTTTCAATTTTTTTGACCCTGAAAATCTTTTTCCACGAAGTAAAAGCGGAATTAATTTGATATACAGTATTACACTTGTGAATCCTGAACTTCTGAACTTTATTTCACGGCCTTTTCACATTCAGGGAAGCACTATCGCAGGAAGCTACTGGTCTCTGTGGCCGGAAGTACAATTTTATTTTCTTGCAGCCGCGCTCTATTATTTAAATCCTTCCAAATTTCTTCCCCGCTTTCTAATCGTCACAGTAAGTATGTATCTGCTCAACAAATTTATGTTTAACGCGGTGGAAAGTAATTTATTCCACCTGTCAGCAAATACTCCCCTGGCGCATGTTTGTCTCAGAATAGCAGAAATCTTTAACCTGTTTAAATTCAGCCTTTGGTTTCTTGCCGGAGTATTATTTTACCAGCTCTACCGACAAAATAAAAAACCTTTTATTCTTCCGGCACTCGGGCTTATTTTTATTTTCCTTATCTACGATTGCAGTGGTTTAAAAATGAGCCTTGTGGTAACCGGCATGTTTTTACTGTTCCTTCTTTTTATTTACGCACCCCGTTATCTGAGTTTCCTGAAATTCAAACTATTCAGCCGGATTGGTCTGGTTTCTTACTCCTTTTACCTGATCCACGAAAATATAGGCGTACTCTTCATTCACAAGTACGCTTCCGTTCTGGGAAATCAACAGGGTTTGTTTCCACTGCTTGTGATTGTTCTATTTGCTGCTTTTAGCGTTTTACTTTACGCGCAGATAGAAAAACCTCTCGCTTCGTTCTTAAAAAAGAAAATTCTGTAAAAAAATTACTTACCGTTTTTACCGATCATTCCGAAATCGTACCTGAGTTTGACGATACGAATACTTTTGTTATTGGGATCCCGGATAACAATGGAGTTGAGGAGGCTATCTGCTTTGTTGGTAACATAACTTATTTCCCTTAAGAGTAATTCGTTTTTATATTGTTTCTCACTGTATAGCTCATTCATGTCGTCGTACTCGTATGTATTTCGCAGCACTACCTTGTTATTGGCATTCCCCTCAAAGTGCGCCTCCGCCAGGCGGTTGTTTTTATACACAAATTTATTCTGCTGCATGATCCATGAAGCGGCAGTATAATGTTCATTTACAGAGATCTTTCTTCCCAGGCTGTCGAAATTAGTGGTCCGCTCTTTGTAAGAACGGTTTTCGTTATTTAAGAATGTGCATTTTAATTGTCCCGAACTGTATTTCTGGTATTGAAAACTGTCTTCACTTAACAATACCTGATTTCCTAGAATAAATACGGAGCGGTCGGGACTGTTATTGGTTTCCTTGTAGCGCAGTTCTTTGGTGAGATTTCCTGTGGAATCGTAACGGTAATAACGGCTTTCGTAATAACTCAACCCATCGTGGTACCGTTTTAAAATCAGGTTGTTTCCCGAATAAAAATAACTGGTGCTGATAGTATCGTACACATACTCTGAGGCCGTATAGGACACACGTTGTCCCCTGCTGTTAATGCGGGTATACTGGCGCTCGTTCGTTTTTACAATGGCTGTAAAATAAAAACGGGATAAATTTCCATCCGAATTAAATTCATAACACTCGGTCAGGCTTTTATCCACCGCTACTTCGAAGTCCTTTTTATCAATGATCTCAAAGGTGATCTTTTTGATTCCCTTGGTACGGATTACTTCGGGATTAAAATTATGCTGGGTTTCAAAAGCAGACTCGGTTGTTGGCAATAGCACCTGCGTTTTTCCGGAGAAAACAAAAAAAAGAGGGACTATGAATAAACGTTTAAACAAGTTGTTCTACTGTTTCTTCAACCGATTTAACCGGCAATTTGCAGGCCTTGTTCTGGCAAACATAAAACAATGTTTCACCTTTTACATACCTGTCTTTTACCAATGGTAAATCAGATGCTTCAGCATTTACAGCGAAAATCGTATTTGTAAGGCCATGTTTATAGAGGCTCGTCAACTTTTCATTAACATTGTTACCAACAATGGCCACTTCCCTGAAAGGATATGTTAAATTCAGAGCCAGGCAGGCCCAGTTGCTGTATCCCGCGCCATAACTCTTCAGTTCATCGCTTACCGCGTTTAGCATGGTTTCCGCGTGGGCATTCCATTCTGCCTTATCAAAATACGTACCTAATTGAAATAGATTGATGGCCATTTGTGAATTGGAAGCCGGGGTGACATTGTCGCTTATTTCACTCGTACGTGTTATCAGGTTTTCCGACGAATTGCCCGTGTAATATAAAAAAGGGCTGGCGGGATTATGAAACTCCTTCAAGGTAAACTCACAGAGCGATTTGGCCTTTTTAAGAAAAGTCTCGTTTTGACTGATCAGATAACAATTCATCAGGGCTTCAATGGTAAAGGCGTAGTCGTCGAGAAAAGCGTCGATCTTTGCCTTACCGTTTTTATAGGTCCGGTAAAGTTTTCCTTCGGGTGTGGTAAGTGTTTTTAGAATAAACGCTATACTTTGAAGCGCTATCCCTTTATACCGTTCCTCTCCAAAACTCAGATACGCTTTTGCGTAAGCACTACACATCAGGGCATTCCAGCCGGTAATGGTTTTATCATCCAATCCTGGTTTAATCCGCGATTTTGCTTCCTGCTTTAAGCGTTCTTTACAGGCATTTATTTTTTCAACCAACTGTTCTTTAGTTAAGTCAAATTGCAGCATCAGATCTGCTATATTTTCATTTCGCATAAGGATGTAATTCCCATGCTCCCAATACCCTTTGTCGTTTATTTCATAATACTTTGAAAACAAGGCGTAGTCGTCTCCCAGCAGATCTTTCAGATCCAGATCATTCCACACATAATATTTCCCCTCTTCTCCATCACTGTCGGCATCATAAGCCGAATAAAAACAACCCGCAGAATTATACCATTCCTCTTCCACAAAACGAAGCGTATCTCTGGCAACCTCTTTGTAAAGTTCATTTTTGGTTAAGGTGTATGCTTCGCTGTAAAGAGAGACTAACTGCGAATTATCGTAAAGCATTTTTTCAAAGTGAGGCACTTTCCAAAGCATATCGGTGCTGTAGCGTGAAAAACCGCCGTGCAGCTGATCGTAAATGCCGCCAAAAGCCATTTTTCGAAGGGTGAGATGCACATGTTCCAGCAACTCGTTATCATTTTCGAGCAAAGCGTAACGCAACAAAAACTGGTAATTGGAAGGCAAAGGAAATTTCGGAGCCCTATTGGGACCTCCATTTTCATTATCCATGCGGACTTTCCATTTAGAAACACTGTCTCTGAGCAGATCACGGCTCACAGCTCCTTGTTTTTTATTGGAGGTTGTTATGAGTTCCGATTGTTTAATACCATTGGTCAGCTGCAAAGCATACTCTTCTACTTTTGCAGGATCCTTCACAAAAACCTCTGCCAGATTAGTAAGAATATTCATCCAGGTAGGTTTATTAAAATAGGTGCCCCCGTAAAAGGGTTTACCATCGGGCATCACGAAACAATTGAGGGGCCAGCCTCCCTGTCCGGTCATTAATTGAACCGCCTGCATATATAACATGTCCACATCGCTGCGTTCTTCCCTGTCCACCTTCACATTTACAAAATAACGGTTCATCAGTTCCGCTACCTCTGCATCTTCAAAACTTTCGTGTTCCATAACATGACACCAGTGGCAGGCGCTATAGCCAACGCTAATGAGTAAAGGTTTATTTTCACGGCGGGCTATTTCAAAAGCCTTTTCTCCAAAAGGCATCCAGTTAACCGGATTGTAAGCATGTTGTAATAAATAGGGACTGCTTTCATTAATTAAACTGTTTGCGGGTGCATTCGGGTTTTTAGCCATAAAATTTTATAAGAGGTAATAATCGAGTACTAAACCCGCAAAATTACGCATGGTTTTAGTCATTTACTTTTTTAATTAGTTAAATTTGAAGAAAAAAGAGCGGGATTGCAGTCCCGACGGAGAAACAAAGAGTCGTTGACCCACCTTCCTGTCGGAGTAAATTACGCCTAAATTAACAAAACTCTATGAAACGTATTTATTGGATTATTATCATTGGTGTACTCTTAGTTGCTTCCGTTATTGTTATCCAGGTGTTAAAGGGAATTAAACCTACCGAAGTATACACAGAAACCGCCCAGGTGCGTGACATCATTGAAATAGTGTCTGCTACCGGAAAGATACAACCTGAAACCGAATTAAAAATAAGTAGTGACGTGAGTGGTGAAATTACCGAGATGTATGTAAAAGAAGGAGACCAGGTAAAAAAGGGAACACTTCTCTGCCGGATTAAACCAGACTTATATGTAAGCGCTTTTGACCGGGTAAACGCCTCCGTAAACACCACCAAGGCTAATTTAAAAACCGCGCAGGCACAGCTGGACCAGGCACGGGCCAGTCTAGCGAATTCTGAAGCTGTATTTAACAGGAATAAAAAATTATTAGACCAGAATGCCATTTCTCAACAGGATTTTGACGCTGCGAAGGCGCAGTACGAAGGAGCCAAAGCCAATGTCACCGCTCTTGAATCGAGTGTAAAGGCCGGACAATACACTATCGAAAGCAGTGAAGCCTCATTAAAAGAAGCGAACACCAATCTTGAAAAGACCTTTATTTACTCACCCGTAGACGCAACCGTTTCGAAGTTAAGTGTTGAAAAAGGAGAACGTGTTGTGGGGGTAAGCGGTATGACGGGTACTGAGATCATGCGCCTGGCTAATCTCAACGAAATGGAAGTGAGTGTGGAAGTGAACGAAAACGACATTATTAAAGTACATAAAAACGATACGGCCCTAATTGAGGTAGATGCCTATATGGATAAAAAATTCAAAGGCATTGTTACAGAAATAGCCAACTCTTCCAACGCCACCGGCATTTCCATTGATCAGGTGACCAATTTTGTAGTAAAAATAAGAATGCTGCGTGAGTCTTACAGCTACCTTGTTAACGACAATAATATGATTCCCTTCCGCCCGGGCATGAGTGCCAGTGTGGACATACAAACCAGAAGAGTGATGCGAGTGATCAGTATTCCGATTCAGGCAGTTACCACACGTAACAAAGATTCCCTCAACACCAAAGAGAATAATCCGGAAGAAGACCAGCGAATCACCGTGCAAAACGACAACGAAGAAAAAGAAAACAAAAAAGTTGAAGAAAAAGTGAAGGAGTACGTATTTGTATTCGAAAAAGGAAGCATTAAACAAGTGGAAGTAACTACCGGTATTCAGG
>CAZMHW010000120.1:0-2055 GCA_964566105.1 uncultured Akkermansia sp. | reverse complement strand
AGATTCTTAGCGGTCTGAAAAAATCAGAAGTTGTGGTGTGTGGTCCTTACAGCGCGGTTTCAAAAACCCTGAGGGACAAAAGCAAAGTAAAAGTGGTAAAAAAAGAAGAACTTTATAAAACGGATAAGTAGATCCGGAACCTGTCGTTTAGTTCCGGCAACTCTGTGTTATCCGCCAAAGTCCTCTGTCAGTTTGCCGTATTTTTTGTATCTATGTGCCCTGATTGCTAAATCATTGAGTTATTTACTAAATATTGAGACCGCCACAACCGTTTGTTCCGTTTCCCTTTCCAGGGACGAGGAAATACTTTTTTGCAAAGAATTGAACGAAGGTTTTACCCACGCCGAAAATTTACACCTTTTTATTGAGGAAGCACTGAAAGAAACCGGGCTTCAGGCCAGTCAACTCAATGCAGTTGCCGTGAGTAAAGGGCCGGGATCCTACACCGGTTTGCGCATAGGTGTGAGCACTGCCAAAGGATTAGCTTATGCTCTGGGGATTCCACTTATTAGTGTGGACACGCTTCAGGTAATGTCTCTGGCTGCCGCGAACTCCCTCCGTGAAGAACCCGATTTTTACTGCCCCATGATTGATGCCAGAAGAATGGAAGTTTATATGGGTATTTACGATCGCCATTTTACCCCCCTGATTCCAATTGAAGCCCTGATTGTTGACGAAAACAGCAAATTAAAATTTGACACCTATAACGGCAGCCTTTGTTTTTTTGGGGACGGCATGGAAAAATGCAAATCTCTTCTGAATACAAACCAAAGACGGATCTTTCCTGAAAACATTATGCCCTCGGCCCGATTTATGCCCTATTTTTCAAGTCAAAAGTTTAAAGCCCGTGAGTTTGAAGACCTTGCTTATTTTGAACCCTTTTACCTCAAGGACTTTTTAATTGTTAAAAAGAAGGCTAAATCCTGACAAAAGTCCATTATCCCACAAATTCAGACCTGCTATTCACAAACTCAGACCATGCTTTTGCAAAGTAGAGGAAAATAGTTTTGCAATAAGTGTTTACTTTACATTACTGAGCAACCTATTAGTTTTGCAGGATTTTTACCCTAAAAAAGCAAAACCCCAAAAAAAGGAAATGGCGCACGAGCAATCATGCGCTTTTTTTTTGCCCCGCCGGGTGTATAATGGCTTTATTTTGAAGTACTTTGCGCCTGTCTTCCCCTTCGCACAAACTTACGACTCCCCAATTATAGACATCTGCTCAGAAAACACCCTTTATGCCCCTTCGTAACAGTCCACCAATTAGAAATCACCATCCACCAATTAAGAAGTGCTATCGGGAAGTTTGGCAAAAAAGTGTGTTAAAGTTTTAGTTACTTTGTGATGTCGGATATGATTGTTAGTTCATCCGAAGTCTCGTTTACCCAAAAAAAAGAAGGCGCTATAGTAATGTAGCGCCTCGCTTTTTTAATCCCGGAGGTAAATTTTTGCTTTTTCAGCGTAAAACTCGTTTTCACCTGCAATTACCTTAAACAACGCTTTAGCCTCCTCCCTCCTGTTGTCCTCGTATAAGGAAAGTGCTTTATAAAACATAGCCTCCTGTAAAAAGGTATTGTTCGAGCTACCGATGCACTCGTCAAAAAGTGCAATGGCCCTACTGTAGTTCTTTTTGTTGTAATAACAAAGTGCCAGGTAGAAACTACAATTCAAATCGTTGTTATTAAAAGTAGCCACAAGTTTCAGCGAATTGATGGCCTGGTCGTATTGACGTGTTTTAAAATACAACAAGGCATTTGCTATTTCTTCGTGGAGGTAGACTTCCGGTGTTTCTTTGAAACCCGATCCCGCGCCCGCATCAGTTGTATTGGAATAAGCAGCAGACAAGCCACTGAATCGCACAAAACGATTCTTCTTAAAATACAGGGTGCTGTAATTGGTGACTTTTAAGTCGTGCAGATAAAACACCGGAGCATTGATCATAAATTTTAATTTCTCTTCCTCGACACTGTTTTTTTGAAGGAGAGACAAATCGATGGGCTTGGAAATAATAATATCAGCCGAATCGATGACCCGGCTTGACGGATCTACCTCTTT
>CAZMHW010000119.1:4276-8829 GCA_964566105.1 uncultured Akkermansia sp. | reverse complement strand
ATCTTTTACCGTACCACCCACACCGCATTTTTGTTTGAGCAGTTTGCCAAGGTCTTCTATCTCTCCGGTCTTACCCGTAAAACCATTGATACGGCTGAGTAATTTACCACCTCCTAAGCGGTCTAAATACACTTTTAATTGCTGTTGGTTAGGTTTTAAAACCGTTTCTTCCGAGTCGTCTTCGTCGGCTTCCGGTTTAAAATTAGGATTGGTAGAATAAACCAGCCCTCCGTTTTTTTTAGCGTTTTTACTCATCGTTTAAAGCGTAATAAGAAAAATGGAATAACAACCGCACATCCAAGAACAACGATCAACAACCACACATTTTTAAAATGGGGAGGTGTTGTTGAATGATGCTCTGTGACTTCCGGCAGATCGAAATCAAATTCAGAGTTTTCAAGATTTTCGTTGGCCGCAATACTGTCCTGATTTCTTTGGTATTTTTTTAACCAGAAATAGGCCTGCTCGTAATTTTTTTCGGCAAAATAATAATCGGAGTAACTTTTGTGCGCACCCTGCAGGGCTTCAAAGTAAGAGTAGGTGTTGCTGATAGAATAGGCGGTGTCCAGGTAAAACTTTGCTTTATCCAATTGCTTCAACTTAATAAAATTAGCGGCCAGGTTCAGGTAACTGTCCGCCACTTCCAGATGGTTGTCCATCAGGTTTCTCAGCTTCAGAGCATCTTCATTCAACGCGACGGATTTGTCAAAATCTCCTTTTTCAAAAAACACTTGTGCCATGTTGTTGAGACAGATCGAGCGGATTTCATAATCGTTCAGATCTTCACCGAATTTAAGTGCCAGTGAATAATTCTCATAGGCCGCGTCTTGTTGTTTCAAACTTTGTTTTAAGACACCCAGATTGATCAGACAATCTGCTGTTCTTTTGGCGTCGTTCAAACTTTTAAAAACAGATAAAGCCCTCAGGTAACTTTCTTCCGCTTTTTCAGAATAATGCAGATCTGAATAAATATTTCCCAGATTAATTTCGCTGAGAGCCGCGCCGCTCAAATCATTGCACTGCTTTCTGAGCTCGAGTGCTTTTTGATGGTAGGCCACGGCAGTTTTGTAGTCTCCTTTTTTGTAATGCATCACACCAAGTAAATTATAACTCTTGGCCATGTGTTTTTTTGATTCTGAAAGCTGGGCTTGTTCTTCGCACAGGTGGGCATAATAAAAAGCCGACCTGGGATCCGTATTCCGTAATGAAAATCCGCGCTGGTACAGACGATTTACCTTTTCAGTGTCATTTGGCAGCGATAAAATAGAAGTTAACAGGGTGTCGTCCACCTGCGCTTTCAGGCAATTACAAATTACTAATAAAAAAACGAGGCTCCGCATCTTCTATTTTCCTCAAATGTATAATTTTAAGGCTTATTAATAAAACAATGATCAAGTATTCTTTCTACCAGAAAAACCCGGCTTCGCATTATGTGTATGTGGACATGTTTGTTGAAAATGTTTCTTCTGACCGCGTCCGGCTGCAATTGCCCGCCTGGCGTCCCGGGCGTTACGAGCTGGGAAATTTTGCCAAAAACGTAAAGCGGGTGGATGTATTTAACGAAAAGGGTGAGGTTTTAAATTACACCAAGTTAAATAAGGACTTGTGGGAGGTAGAAAGCGGTTCCGCGACCAGTGTAAAAATCACCTACAGCTATTACGCGGCTGAGCTGAATGCAGGCGCCTGTTTTGCAGACGTATCGCAAATCTACATGAACCCGGTACACTGCTGCATGTATGTGGTGGGCAGAACGCAGGAAGAACACTGCGTTGAATTACAAATTCCTGAAAATTATACCATTGCCTGTTCTCTCAAACAAGAAAAAAACACGCTTATCGCTTCTGATTACGATGAATTGGTGGATTCGCCTTTCATTGCTTCCGCCTCTATTAAATCGGATGTTTACGAAGTCAACGGAATAAAATTTCACCTGCACTTTAACGGGGAATGCCAGCCGGATTTTAAAAAATTAAAAACAGATTTTGTTGCGTTCACCCAAAAACAAATTGAATTCTGGAACGACTTTCCTTACGACGCATATCATTTTCTGTTTCAGGTTCTTCCTGTAAAATTTTATCACGGGGTAGAGCATAAAAAGAACACCGTAATTGCTATTGGTCCGGGCTATGCCATTAACTCCGGGGCCACTTACGAAGATATTCTGGGAGTAAGTTGTCACGAGCTCTTTCATACCTGGAACATCAAAACCATTCGTCCGGTAGAGATGCAGCCTTACGATTACACCAAAGAAAATTATGCCCGCACGGGTTACGTGTATGAAGGTTTTACCACGTATTATGGCGACAAATTATTATTGAGTTCAAAGGTGTTTTCCATTGAACAATATTTTAAAACACTTCAGGAACGTCTGGTAAAACACTTTCATAATTACGGCAGATATAATTTGAGTGTGGCACACAGCAGCTGGGAAACCTGGCTCGACGGCTATGTTCCGGGAGCACCTTACCGCAAAACAAACATTTACGATGAAGGAAATTTAATTGCACTCATGCTGGACGCGAAGATCCTGCAGGCAACCAACACTCAAAAATGTCTGCGCGATGTGTGTGTACTCCTGTACGAGCGTTTTGGTAAAAAAAGTTTAGGTTATACAGAGCAAAACATCATCGATCTGGTAAATGAAGTAAGCGGTAAAGACTTCTCCACGTTCTTTAAAGACTATGTTTATACACCCAATGATTTTGAAGTTCCTTTAAAAGAAACCTTCGACTATTTGGGATTTGACTTTGTTAAGGAAAACAGTCCGCACGCCTGCGAACAGCATTTTGGATTTAAGTTTGTAGAAAATGGTTTTTTTGCCAAAGTCAGTGTGGTAGCACCCTATTCACCGGCCTGGAAGGCCGGATTGTTCGCCGGTGATGAAATCATGGCGGTGAATAACATGGTACTTAAAAACAACTGCAATAATTGGTTACATTATTTTTTAAATGAAGAACAAATCAACCTGACTGTAAATTCAGGGGAACAGTTAAAAACCCTCCATTTGCAAAAAGATAAAAAGGGAAATACCTGGTTCTTTCAGCCACTTTTAAAACTAAAACCGGAAATGGACGCGCAGACAAAACAAGTGTTTGAGCGCTGGAGTCATTTCTGATTTATAAACAAAGTAAACAGTTTACTAAATCGTTTAGTTTTTGGCTGTAGCGCTATGAACACGGGCTTTGCCATAACTATTCATATATACATATTCTTGTATAAAAGTCAAACGCAAAAAATTGTTAAAAACTTAAATTGACTTATTATCCCAAAGCGGTTACTTTCAATATATTATTAACCAATTAAATCACAAGTAATGGAACAAACTTCTACTCCTTCAGACTTTGCTTTCGATATTGTACATCAGGACAAATACTCGAGAGGCGAGCTCCTATTGCGTACTTTGTTCGGTCAAATTTATATCATGATTCCACACGGATTTCTGCTCTTTTTTATGAGCATCGGTTCGGTTGTGCTAGGATTCATTGCCTGGTGGGCCGTTTTATTCACCGGAAAATACCCACGTTCTTTTTTTGATTACCAGGTTAATTTATTAAAATGGAATACACGGGTATCTGCGCGTATTCTGCATTTGTCAGATGGTTATCCTGCTTTTGGTATGGAAGGCACGGATGACAAGACTACAGTACACGTGGCTTATCCCGAAAAACTGAATCAGGGTCTCTTGATTCTGCGTTTGTTTTTCCAGGGAATTTACGTTTACATTCCTCATGGTTTCTGTTTGTTTTTCCGTGCCATTGCCATGTTGTTTGTAGTATTTATCGCCTGGTGGGCAGTGTTATTTACAGGGCAATATCCAAAGGGTATGCACGAATTTGTGGTGGGAACATTGCGCTGGTCTACCCGCGTTAATTTATACGCCTCGTTTATGACAGATAAGTATCCTCCGTTTTCAGGAAAATAATCAAACACTAAATTTATATTATGGAACAAAACACAACAAATACAAACCCACCCCTGAAAGACGGGAAAGGTTTGGGAACAGCCGGACTAGTAGTAGGGATCGTAGCACTTTTCTTTTCATTTATACCCTGTTTGGGATTATGGGCCATTGTCCCTGGAATTGTCGGGGTTATTCTCTCCGCAATGTCCATGAGTCAGGCTGGTAAAGCCGGTGCACCTAAAGGGATGGCTATCGGTGGTCTTGTCTGCTCAATTATCGCGATCGCTATTGCTATTTATTGGATGGTTGTAACCTTCTACGTGGTGAACAAATCACCTGAACTGATGCAGGAGATCCAGAATGAACTGGAAAAATCCGGTGCTATGGACTCTCTCAACAAAGCAATGGAGCAATTAAAAAACATTACAGATACCTTGCAAAATAAATAACAGGGAATGCGTCAGGCTCCTGCTTACATCATAATTAGCCTGATATTTTTTATCTTAATAGGAATGGGCTTTGCTTATTCCTATTTTTTTTATCCCAACGATCATCCCATCGATTGCCTTTTTAAATCTTATACCGGTAGGGCCTGTCCTACCTGCGGTTTCTCCCGGTCTCGGGGGGTGTGCCGCCGGATTCGCAGGGCCCC
>CAZMHW010000119.1:0-4266 GCA_964566105.1 uncultured Akkermansia sp. | reverse complement strand
CACGCGCAGAGGGAGCAGGGAATTCAATTTAACAGCCGCGCACTTCCGGTGTTCTTATTTTTCACTTATCAGTTTATCCTGCGCATGGGCATTGTGTTTTTTTATTTTACCGCTCGTAAAAAAATCAGCACTTACTTCATTAAAATGGATGTGATTATTAGCATTTCATTGTTTTTATTAGCATTTTTACCTCTCATTCTTAATTTACACGAATATGGAAACAGCCGCTGAGAACCAGTTTAATACCTCTTTAGAGCCTCAAACTGAGCGCCCGCAATTTTTAAAAATCCTGTGCATCCTTTCTTTCATAGCCTGCGGCTTAATGATTTTAACTTATGCATTGGGAACTATGGCACTGGGCGTAACGGAAGATGTGATCGCGGGTCCCTGGGAGCGAATGATAGCATCAAATCCCAAATTAGAGAATGTAAATCCCATGGAATTTTTTCACGAAGTGGGAATGATCTGCGTGTATGGCCTTATTGCTAATATTTTTTCTCTGATAGGCGTTATCATGATGTGGCGTCTCGAAAAAATAGGTTTCTTTTTATATGCGGTTGCGGAGCTCGCAACTAATTTCTTTAGTCTTGGTTTAAACAGTGGTGAGGAAGAAAGGTCGTATGGTTGGATGATCTTTATGATTCTCTTAGATCTGGTGTTTATCACTCTCTACTTTGTGAACCTGAAACACATGGGTAAGAAAAACAACACTACCTTAAACCAGTCCGGAAGTTAAACCACAACTTTTATTTTTTATGGCGGAGTCAAAGTATCCCAAGGGATTATTTTATTTAGTGTTCACCGAATTCTGGGAACGTTTTGGCTATTACCTCATGATCGGGATCTTTTTCCTGTACATGACGGCCGACACTCAAAAAGGTGGTATGGGTTGGGAAAACAAAACTGCTGCGGATATTTACGGAACATTTATAGCACTAGCTTATTTAACGCCGTTCATGGGAGGTCTATTAGCCGATCTCAAATTAGGGTACCGTTTCTCTATTACCTTAGGTGGAATTTTAATGGGCATAGGGTATTGTATGCTGGCTATTCCTGAAAAGTGGGCCTTTTTCACAGCACTTGCGGTCATGGTAGTTGGCAATGGTTTTTTTAAACCGAATATCGCCACACTTCTCGGAAATTTGTACAACGACCCACGTTACAAAGCAAATAAAGACACCGGCTACAATATTTTTTACATGGGGATCAATGTTGGAGCCTTCATTTGTACATTTATTGCCGCACTTATGCGGAATAAGATAGGATGGAATGCGGCCTTTATTAGTGCTGGCGTTGGCATGTTTCTTGGTGTGTTTACGTTTTGGATGGGAATTAAGAACTATAAACACGTTGATATAAGAAAGGAACCCAAACCTGAAGATAAACCATTTCTTATTCAATTTGTAAAGACACTTCTTGTCGGTCTTGTGTTTTCAATAGTTGGTTGGTTTATTCCGGATACCATTTTTGGAAGTGACAGCACGGATGCTTTTTTTATGTTTTGTATCCCTGTTGCCTATTTTTATTTTACAATATATAAACGTGCAAGCAGTGACGAAAAAAAACCTCTGGGAACAATGTTTACTATTTTTATCATAGTAATTCTTTTCTGGGCGATCTTTAAACAGAATGGTACAGCTCTTACAATATATGCCGAGAATTATACAGACAGAGTCGTACCGCAAACCGTTCTTCCTATTACCAGATTTATGGGAAATTCTGACACTATTCCAGCAAGGAATACCGAGGTCTACCAATTCGATGAACAGTTCCGTAAGATTAAGGATTCAAAGGGTGAGCCGGTTAAATGTATTGATTACCCGCCCTATTATAAGAATTTGGATGCGGATAGATACCCAGAACCCGGAGGAAAACTAAATGTCTTAAATACAGAAATATTTCAATCCATAAATCCAGGTTTTGTTATTTTATTAACGCCACTACTCATCGTTTTTTTTGCTTTCAGAAGAAAACGTGGAAAGGAACCTACAACCGCGACCAAAATTGCATATGGACTTCTTATTAGCGCTTTGTCCACGCTAATTATGGTTTTAGCTGTGCATTACACAGACAATGGGGCTCACAAGGCCAGTGCATGGTGGTTAATAGGCAGTTATGGAGTTGTTACAATTGGGGAATTGCTGTTAAGTCCTATGGGTTTATCTATGGTGTCAAAGTTAGCTCCTTTGCGATTAACCGCACTGATGATGGGAGGTTGGCAGCTTGCCACTTCCATTGGGAATAAACTGAGCGGCGTACTTTCTTCAAACTGGGATAAATTCGACAACAAAGCCAATTACTTCTGGCTGAATTTTATTTTACTGATGTTTGCTTTTGTTATTATGATGCTGCTCTTAAAACGACTCAATAAAGTTTTTAAAGAGAGTGCACACTAACACACAGGCACTGATTATAACCAAAACAACTGCGATGAGCACCTCTTCTAAAAAAGGATTTCTTTCGGGTTTGTTTTATTTGCTTTTCTCAATTTTGCCAGCACAGTTTTTGTCGCAAACGCAATGGGTCAAACAATTTGGCGGAACAGATGCCGATATCGGTTCCTGCACTGCAGCCGACCTTTCCGGACACATTTACACCACCGGAACCTTTACGGGCACTTCTAATTTTGGCACCTACAACCTCAGTTCCAATGGCAAAGGGGATGCATTCATTATGAAAGCCAGCGCTTCTACCGGAGATGTGGAATGGGTAAAACAAATCGGTGCCTCCAACGAAGACAATGGAAATTCAGTTACCTGCGATGCTTCCGGAAATATTTTTGCCACAGGAAGATTCAGTGGCACTGTTATTCTTGGGAGTTTTACGTTAACAGCCTCCGGAACGTACGATTCTTATTTAGTGCGATTGGATCCTTCAACAGGGGCATATATCTGGGCAAAACGTTTGGGAGGATCGGGTTCTGATGGTGGACTTGCCATTACCAGCGACGGTGCGGGAAGTATTTATTCCTGCGGTTACTTTCAGGGAACCGCAACATTTGGAACATCCACACTCACGCCTTCAGGGTCTAATCTCAATATGTATTTGTTACGAACGGATGCCAATTCGGGAAGTACCGTTTGGGCGAAAGGTTTTGGAAACGCTGGGTATACCTACGCTACAGCATTAGCTTGTGATCTGGTGGGAGATGTTTATTTAACCGGGCACTACGAAGCGCAATTGGTTATGGGCACTGACACCCTTTCTTCGGTGCAATACGAAGACGTATTTGTCTCTAAGCACGATGCTGTTACAGGAAATGCGGTCTGGGCGGTCTCAATGGGTGGCAGCGGCACAGACAACGGTAATGGAATTGCCGTAAACGCGATTGGAGAGGTTTATTGTGTAGGTAAATTTGAAACTACCGCTGCTTTCGGAACAAGCACGCTTACCTCCGCGGGTAACTCTGATATTTTTATTTCAAAACTCGATGGTCTTTCGGGAAACATAATAACAGTGAAACAGCTCGGTGCCGGAGGCTACGAACAAGCCAGCGCGGTTGCTCTGGATGCTTCCGGTAAAGTGTATCTTACCGGTCAGTTCAACGGCATTGTCAATTTTGACGCCTTCAATTTAAGTTCATCCGGTAATGCGGATGCTTTTATCGCTAAACTGGATCCAATCTCCAACACCATTATCTGGGCTTCGGCCATGGGAGGACAGACCGTAGACAGTGGTTACGGAGTTGTGATTGATGGAAACGGATTTCTGTATTGTACGGGAACGTTTCAATCCGGTGCGGATATTCTCAGCAATCAGCTTACATCAAAAGGCAGTAGCGACATTTTTGTTTTAAAACTGCTGGGACTCACCGTGAACCTGGAGAACATTTCCTTGGCTTCATCAGAGTGGAGTCTGGCTCCAAATCCTTGTAAGGAGGAATTCAAGATAAGTTTAGCGATTGAGAAGGACTATGAAGTAATCATCACAAATCCCATGGGCATCATATTAAAAACAATACATGTTAACAGCCCTCATGTGGTGGTAAATCTGTCTGACTGGAGTACGGGTATTTATTTTGTGAGCTTGTTTCAAAAAAACAAACAGCTCGCAGTAAAAAAAATAATTAAAGAATAAAAACCGCTGGTTTAATTTTTAAAAACGGTGGCTCTGAGTTTAGAATTTAATTTACTCATTAAGCTTTTGTAGGCACGGTTAACCGACTCTTCGTCAACAGCCAGAAGATCCTTATCAAGACTGTAAAGCGCCCCGTCCCATTTGTGAAGAGAGCTTCTCAGTAATTTCAATTCTAAATAGGATAAGTCA
>CAZMHW010000118.1:0-8889 GCA_964566105.1 uncultured Akkermansia sp. | reverse complement strand
CCTTATGGTATGCATGGCGTTCACAGTAAGTCAGGGTTACACGATGATGCTTTTGTGCATAATGTGGCGCATGTACTCGACAACCTGAATTACGAACACGCGGCTCCGATTGCTGAAAGAGTGATAGATACTTTTTTAAGTAAAGAGTTCGATAAAGTAGTGGTAGTTTACAATCAGTTCAGAAACGCTGTGGTTCAAATTCCAACAGCAGAGCAATTGTTACCGATTGTACCGGCTGAAAGCACTGAGAAAAAAACCAGTAATACCGATTATATTTTTGAGCCTAGTCAGGAGTACATTGTTAACGAGTTAATTCCACGCTCTGTGAAGACACAGTTGTACAAGGCTTTATTAGATTCCTTTGCAAGTGAGCACGGTGCACGTATGACGGCTATGCATAAAGCAACAGATAATGCTAAAGCCATGCAACGTGATCTTAAGATCATGTACAATAAGGCCCGTCAGGCAGCTATTACCAAAGAAATCCTCGAGATTGTCGGTGGGGCTGAGGCGCTTAAAGGCTAATCCTATCCTTAAATATGAATCACATTTAAAAAACCCTTTTGCAAACGCAGAGGGTTTTTTATTTTTCGGCGTTAAAAAAAAGACAATTAAAAATTGACGGATAACAAATACAACATAAACCAGTGTACTTTGTTACTTTAAACACACAATACTACAATCACCTCTTGCTAATACTGAATTTATGGTCATTTTAATTTTCTTAGTGCTTCATTGGTATCTTTCTCTTTTTGGCCAGACATTTTTTCTGCATCGTTACTCTGCTCACAAAATGTTTACCATGACCAAAGGATGGGAAAAGTTCTTCTACGTTTTCGCGTGGGTTACCCAAGGTTCTTCCTATCTCAATGCAAGAGCATACGCTATTTTACACCGTATGCACCATGCTTATAGCGATACGGAACAAGACCCTCATACACCTCATTTTTTCAAAGAAGTGTTCAGTATGATGATGCATACCAAAAAGGTGTACAATGACGTATTGAATAAACGCGTAACCGTAGATGCTAAGTTTGACCGGAATTATCCCGAATACCCGGTTATTGACAGAATAGCCGACAGTTGGGCAAGTCGTTTAACATTTGCAGCATTGTATATTGCGTTTTATGTAATATTTGCGACGCATTGGTGGATGTTTTTGTTCCTGCCGATTAATTTTTTAATGGGACCCATTCAGGGGGCTATTGTTAACTGGGCCGGACATAAATACGGCTACCGTAATTTTGATTGTCCCGACAAATCGAAAAACACCTTATTCATTGATTTTTTGTTGATGGGGGAATTGTTTCAGAATAACCATCACCAGGCAGGATCACGCCCTAATTTCGCGGCTAAATGGTGGGAATTAGACCCAGCGTATCCGATCATTCTTCTTTTTAATAAGCTTGGAATTATAAAGCTGGCGAAGGTACCAGCCAAATAGATTTCATACACAGCTGGTGTTCAAAACAAAGCCATCTGCCGGCTATCCGTCAGTGTTTGTTTGTAAAGAGCTATCACTCTCAGCCTTGCTTGTGAATGGTCTACCATTGGCAATGGATAAGTTGAGGTGCCGTATTCGGGGATCCATTTTTTGATGTACTCAAACTTAGGATCGAATTTTTTTTGTTGTTCAGTCGGATTAAACACCCTGAAATAGGGTGCCGCGTCGCAACCACTGCCGGCGGCCCATTGCCAGCCGCCATTGTTGGCGCTCATATCAAAGTCGTTTAGTTTTTGTGCGAAGTAGGCCTCGCCCCAACGCCAGTCAATTAGAAGATCCTTTATTAGAAAACTACTCACGATCATTCGCACCCTGTTGTGCATAAACCCAGTCGCGTTTAACTCGCGCATACCGGCATCCACAATTGGGAACCCTGTTTCACCCTTACACCATTTCCTGAATTCCGTTTCGTTATTTCTCCATGGAATGAGATCGTATTCTTTTTTAAAGGAACTTTTACTTACGTGTGGAAAATGCGAGAGAATCATCATATAGAAGTCCCGCCAAATAAGTTCGTTGAGCCAGGTTTCGCTGAGGGGAAGTGTTTTTGCAACCAATTGACGGATGCTGACAGTGCCAAAACGCAAATGAATACTCAGGCGTGTTGTGCCGTTAACGGCCGGATAGTCACGTTGTTCCTTATATTTTTGAAGCAATAAGTCATCTACTGTTATCTTTTTTGGGAGACTTATGTCTGTTTTGAGAAAGCCAAGGCTCTCCAGATCGGGAACAGACGATCCGTTGTGTTTTATGAAATGACTGAAATAACGCTGATTTGGATACGGTTTATAATAAAACGCTTTAAGTTTCTTTTTCCATTTATTGGCATAGGGAGTAAATACCGTGTAAGGTTTGCCATCGTCTTTTATCACTTCGTCTTTTTCAAACACGCATTGATCCTTAAATGTTTTGAAGGAGGCACCGCAGCTGTTTAATAACGTACGAATCTTTTCATCGCGGATAAGAGCGTAGGGTTCGTAATCGTGATTGGCGTAAACTGTTTTTACAGTGTATTCTTTTAATAGATTTTCAAAAACAATTTCGGGGGTGGAATTTGCCACTAGTAAGCCCGAACCCTGATTAACAAGTTCTTTCTGGAGGGCGGTAACTGCCTGATGAATAAAATCGACCCTACGGTCATACTTATCGTCAAGTTTGTCAAGTATGTTTTTATCGAAAATAAAAAGGGGAAGAACCTGTTCATTTTCACGTAACGCATGATATAAGCCGGCATTGTCGTGTAAACGCAAATCACGACGGAACCAAAAAAGACTTATTTCTTTTTTCATGCGAAAGCGTAGTGTTTAGTTGTGCAGTTGTTTTAAAGAATCCATTAAAATCTTTCGCGCAATAAAAATCCGGCTTTTAATAGTTCCTAACGGCAAAGACATTTCCGCGGCGATTTCTTCGTACTTGTATCCTGTGTAATGACGGGTAAACGGCACTTTGTAATCGTCATCTAATAATTCGATTTGTTTAATAATTTCTTTGGCGTTTAATCGGCTTTCGGAATGGTCGTAGCTGTTTTGTTTAAAAGCACGATTCATGGCGATGTCATCACCTTTACTAATCAATTGTTTTGTTTTGGTGTTGCGACGGTAGGAATTAATGAAGGTGTTTTTCATAATGGTAAACAGCCAGGCCTTCAGGTTACTGCTGTCTTCGAACTTACTCCTGTAAGTGATTGCTTTCACATAAGTGTCCTGCAAAAGATCCAGCGCATCATCCACATTGTGGGTGAGACTGAGGGCAAAATTTTTAAGGGAATTTTTTTCCTGAACAATGCGGGTGTTAAATTCGATAGCTGTCATTTCGTTAATGTTTACAGGACAAAAGTATGGCTTTGTTTAATGTTTTGCTAATAATATTAAACAAAATATGTAAATATTTGAAAATCAAAGTATTGTTAATTAAAAAAGACTCTATTTTTGGACACAATGGCTGTATTTCCAAGATAAAAATGTATTTTCGCAGCCAAATAATTAAGATAAATGTCCATTCAATTAAGCGAACAAGAGGTATTAAGAAGACAGAAATTAAGCGAATTAAACGCTTTAGGAATTAATGCATATCCTGCCGAGGAGTTTAAAACAAACGCCAACGCGCTTGATATCAAAGAAAACTACGAACGTGATAAACTTAATTATAAGGACATTTCTATCGCCGGGCGCTTGATGAGTGTGCGCGACATGGGTAAAGCCAGTTTTGCCGTGATCCAGGATGCGACAGGCCGGGTGCAAATTTATGTGCGTAAGGACGATATTTGTCCGGGAGAAGACAAGACTCTTTACGATATCGTGTGGAAAAAACTCATTGATATCGGCGATATCATTGGCGTGGAAGGATACGTGTTTACAACTAAAACAGGCGAAATTTCCATTCATGTTACCTCTTTAAAAATACTGAGTAAGTCTCTGAAACCTTTGCCAATCGTTAAAACAGACGAGGAAGGAAAGTCCTACGACGAGGTAAGTGATCCGGAGTTCCGTTTCCGCCAGCGTTACGTGGATCTGATTATTAATCCACAAGTGCGTGATACGTTCAGAAAACGTACCCAGCTGGTTAATTCCATTCGCCAATCTTTAAACAATGCCGGCATGCTGGAAGTGGAAACACCTATTTTGCAAAGTATTCCGGGAGGTGCAACGGCACGCCCTTTTATCACGCATCACAACGCATTAAACATTCCATTATATCTGCGAATTGCAAATGAACTATACCTGAAGCGCCTTATTGTGGGCGGATTTGAAGGAGTATACGAATTTGCAAAAGATTTCAGGAATGAAGGAATGGACCGTACACACAATCCTGAATTCACAATCCTTGAATTTTACGTAGCGTATAAAGATTATAACTGGATGATGAACTTTACAGAAAAATTGCTGGAAAAAGTTGCCAATGATCTTTATGGAACTACTGAAGTGCCGGTAGGAGATAAAACCATTGACTTTAAAGCGCCATTTAAACGTGTAACCATGTACGAAGCCATTAAAGAGTTTACAGGATTCGACATCAGTGGCATGAATGAAGAGCAATTACGGGAGGTATGTAAAAAATTAGACATTCATGTGGAAGCGAGTATGGGCAAAGGAAAGCTCATAGATGAAATTTTCAGCGAAAAATGTGAAGGCAATTACATTCAACCCACTTTTATTACAGATTACCCTATCGAAATGAGCCCTCTGACTAAAAAACACAGAACTGTGGATGGTCTGGTGGAGCGTTTTGAATTAATGGTTAACGGTAAGGAGATTGCCAATGCTTACAGTGAGTTAAACGACCCTATTGATCAGCGTGAACGTTTCGAAGACCAGCTAAAACTTCAGGAGCGCGGAGATGATGAGGCCATGTTTATAGATCATGACTTTTTAAGAGCTCTTGAATACGGTATGCCTCCAACCGCAGGAATTGGTATCGGAATAGATCGTTTGACTATGCTTTTTACCAATAACGTAAACATTCAGGAAGTTCTCTTTTTTCCTCAAATGCGCCCGGAGGTAACAACAGGTTCGGAGGAAACGCGTTTGTAGATTTTTGAAAGAACTCACTAACCAGTGAGGTGGAATTTAATCCTTAATTACTCACAATTTCGGGCTAAAAACTCGTACACTACTTTCACCAAATAATTTTATAGGAGGAAGTATTTATGGTTATATTTACCTTGTTATTTAACAGGTGCGCATCACATTTAAAATATTCCTTTCTGTTCTTTTTGTTGGTTTCATGGCCTTTTCATGTAAGGAAGAAAAGAAAGAAACAGCAGCGCCAAAACCAAGAGTTTTTCCGGGATACCATGTTTTACTGGATGAAATTATCCGCTCTCCGGAGGGAGTTTTCAGGGGAATTAACTTGAATACAAAATCAGAAGACATAAAAAAAATTGAGACTGTTCCACCGAGCGAAGCGTCGGATAACCACCTCTACTTCGAATACCAGGCAGATAGTCTTACTAATTATTCCATAGATTACACATTTAATCGCGATAGTCTGGAAGAGATTAATGTGCAGATCAATACAAACGATCTGGAATTGAGTTCGTATTTGTTTTGTGATTTCAAAGATTATTACGCGAACAAACTCCCGAATCCGACAGAGGACAAAGGCTACGTGGTGTACAATTGTTTTGAGGGTCAGAGAAAACCTTTTGTGGTTTCACTCAGCGATAATTCAAGTCCAAGCAAAGGCATCATCAACATGGTGATCTATAAGGACAAATAGAGCTAATGCTTCAGCACTTTCTTTACTTCCACGAGCTGCCGATCTGAAAATAAATTCAGGAAATAAACACCCGCATCAAAGCTTTCAAGGTCAATTGTTATTTCTTTTGAAACAAAATTTCCCGTGGCCAGAATTTTTCCGTTGAGGTCTGTGATGGAGTAAGTTTTTTTAATAAAACCCTCTTCTGAAACCATACGTATGGAAATGCTACCTTCTGTTGGGTTAGGATAAAGTGAAAAAGCCTGTTTGCTTGACTGTTCTTTGAGTCCGGCAGGAATATCTGTGATCCAGGTCTCTGTTGTTCTCTTATCACCGGGACCGATACCGCAGGTATATACCAACAAATCGCCGTAGGTACAGCTCATCCCACCCTTTCTGGGTGTTGACGGAAGGTCTGGACCCTGCAACCAAGTGCCGTTTAGTGGATAAAAGTAATGGATATCCTTGTAATAATTTCCCAGACTGTCTATTCCACCAAAGGCAATTATTTTGTTGACTGCTGTATTTAACGAGGAATAAGCTCTCCCTGCAAAAGGAATGTTACTGTGGTACGTCCATTGGTCATTTACTGGATTATAGGAGTATATTTCTTTAGGAAAGGACCCACTGCTGTCTCTGCCAAACATCAGGTAGCCCGCATTATTCCAAACAACAGCATTGGCGCGCCATCTTCCGGCAAAGGGCAAATTATTTTTTTGTGTCCAGCTGTCTGATAACAGATCATATTCCCACACTTCGTTGCTCACTTTTCCGGTTTGCAATTTACCTCCCACAATAAGTGCTTTGTTTCCAAAACTCATGCAAGAAGCGCCTATCAGGCCATTACCAGGTTTTGGACTTACAAGTGTCCAGGCAGAAGTGGCAAGGTTGTACCTGTACATGTTGCTTAAAGCTCCACCAACGCCATCACCACCAAATACATAAAAACAATTGTTGCCCGGAAAAGCACAGGCGTACTGCCGTTCTGTAGTATTGGGCATGTTGGTGATTGTAGACCAGGAGTAAGTGTTCAGGTCGAAGGAATAAAAATCGATGGTAGCGCTCCATTCCTGCAGGCCAGTTCCAATATAGGCTCTATTGTCCACAACAACACATACACCGTCGTCGCGCTTACTGCCGGGGAAATCGGCCCACTGAAACCAGGCTTGTGCGAACGTTATCTGAACAAAAAAAATAAAGAGGATAATTAGCTTCATAAGATAACTAATAAACGTAAGCAAGGGTAAAATATTGCACAAAAAAAGCCATCCGGTTTCGGATGGCTTTCAAATAGATTTATGTTGAAATTAAGCTGTGCCGGTTTTACGAACACCGGTGGTTTTCTTAACACCCGCGCTTGTTTTAGCTTTAGAAGAATCTTTAGTAACTGTTTTCTTAACTTTAGCTTTTTCCTCGGTTTTAATAGCTTTCACTTTTTCTTCTCCTTCGGTTTTTTCCTCTTTTTTCTTCAGGTTACCTGTTGTTTGAAGAGCATTGTACCAATTGATCAATTTACGCATGTTACTGATGTAAACACGTTCTTTATCGTATTCCGGAAGAATTTCAGAAAAATATTTTTCAATAGCTTTATCGTCTGATTTGGTATCAATGGCAGGGCCACCTTTTTCCTTTTCAAACGCGGCGGTCATAATTTCTTCGATAGGTTTATCATCCCCTGTAGTAAACATACTGATATCGGACAAAGTAGAAACCTTTGTAGAAGCGTAAACATTCAAACGTTTTTTATCGGCCAGACCCTCCACAATAATTCCGTTTTTGCTTTGAGCAACAATTTTAAATAAGCCTGGTTGGCCAGAAATAGAAATAATACCTGTTAAATCAATCATACTCGTTAAGTTATCTAATAAGCAAAGATAAGTTTTTAATTTAAACCGCTTTAAAAAAAGCCGCTTTTTTTATTAAATTTATACAATTGTCCCAGCCACCAGATATAGAGCTTAATCCCAGTGAATTAGCGTTTTTTTATGCTAAGTACTTTGTGTATTATAACTCATTGGATGAGGCTTATAAGCAACTCTTTGTGGAGCGCTGTCTGGTGTTTATTACCAACAAAGTAATAGGGGGCGCTGGTGAGTTCGAAGCAGATAACCGGGTTAAATGTCTGGTAGCTGCCAGCGCCGTTCAACTTACCCTGGGTCTTAACACCTGGGATTTAAGTTATTTCGACGAAATAGAAATACATCCTTCCGATTTTGATGATCGCACCGGGACAATTAAATACAAAGGAGAAACTAATTTGCATGGTCTGATAAAACTGAGTTGGGAGAGTTTTGTAAAAGGGTATCAGGTGGGCGATGATAATCTGAATCTGGGAATCCATGAATTTTCGCATGCACTAAGACTTAATGGTATTCGGGGACATACACAGGACTATTTTGTCGAAAACTACTTTAACAAGTGGCTTGTCATTGCAAGCGAGGCCTTCAGGGATACCCGGCAAAACAAGGGCAGCATCTTCAGAAAATACGGAGGAACCAATTTAAGCGAGTTTATCTCGGTGTGTTTTGAACATTATTTTGAATCGCCCGAGGAAATAAAAGAAAAATACCCTTTACTCTTTTACGCAACAGGCATCTTGCTGAATCAGGTCACCTTGCAGGGCATTACCGAACTTGGGATCCGAAACCGTTTTTTCGGAGAATGCACTCCACTCTTACCTGGATTTTCAAATTACGAGGCGCAAAGTTCTTTTAAACGGGACTGGACTTTTAAACTCTGGCTTCTTGTTTTTTTAATGACCTTATACAATGGGGCTACAGCTGGTTTTTTTAACGCGCTTACACTGGGCTTATCGCTCATTTTTGTTGCCATTTATGTTTTGTACGACTATCAGGCGTTGCGCGTGAAGTTTAACCAAAAAGAAGTAAGCATTCAAAAAGGCGCCTGGTTGTTTAAAAACAGAAAATCTCTGCGTGTTCAAATTTCACAGATTACATGCGTAAGTTTTACTGACGATGAATTGACTTTTTTGTATTACAATGAGGAGGACGATTATTTTCACCAGGAAAAAATAACTAACCCTAATGGGGGGAGAGATGTTTTTATAAAGGACTGCAAGGCCAATAAAATTGCGGTTCTTAAATAAGACTTAAATTTTGTTTTTAATTCCTTAAATCGGTAATTTAGTATTCTTCTTTTCGGGTAAATGAAAATACACAGTGCTGTTG
>CAZMHW010000117.1:0-8937 GCA_964566105.1 uncultured Akkermansia sp. | reverse complement strand
ACGATACACCTGCTCTTTCTATTTTTGAACTACGTGCCAAAGCACGCCGTTTAAAGGAAAATCAAAAAATTGAACTCATCATTATCGATTACCTTCAGTTAATGAGTGGCGGACCGGAAGGTAAAGGGAACCGCGAACAAGAAATCAGTACCATATCCAGAGGTTTAAAAAGTCTGGCCAAAGAATTGAGTATTCCCATCATTGCACTTTCTCAGTTAAGCCGTCAGGTTGAGAATCGTCCGGGTGGCAGTAAGCGTCCGCAATTGAGTGACCTCCGTGAATCGGGAGCCATTGAGCAGGATGCCGATATGGTAATGTTTATCTACCGTCCTGAATATTATGGTTTGGAGGTTGACGAAAACAATGAACCTACCCGTGGACGTGCGGAAGTAATTATCGCCAAAAACAGACATGGAGCCCTTGAAACAGTAAAACTGCGTTTCATAGGTCAGTATGCTAAATTTGCGGATCTCGATTATACAGAAGGACAGGATCTGATCTACAGTCAGAATAATCCCGGACCTATTCAACAAAACGACGATTTCCTGAGTTCAGGAACAAAAACCGTTGCTTCTAAGAATTGGGACCGGATCGACGAAAGTAGTAGCGATATTATAAAACGCAACGACATTGAAGATTTTAATGAGCCACCATTCTAGCAGAATTTGAACGCGTTTTGGTGTAACTAATTCTGTTGAATCTATTATACTTAAAAACAACCGGCATGAAAAAATCATTTATCCTTGGCTTGCTCTTGCAATTAAGCGCGTATTTTTCCTATTCCCAAAAACTGGTCCCAACCGATAAATTGGCACTATTAACGGGAACCGTGACCAATTTTAATGGAAAAGTACTCAGTAAAGAAGAGATTCTGTTTGTGAGTTCCAAAACAAAAGCGGTTACTAAAATCATCACCGACGACGCGGGCAAATTTGAAGTGTTGGTGCCGGTTAACGCTACTTACAATATAAAATACAAAAACTTCATCACAGACATGGACTACACCCAACTGGAAGTTCCAGCCGATAAAGAGTCTACCTACGAAGTGCAGATCAAATTAGACCCGCCAAGGGAATACGTTTTAAAAGATGTGTATTTTGATACCGGCAAATCCACCTTAAAACCCAATTCATTTAAGGCTCTCAACGATCTGGTAGAAGTACTTAAACTTAAAAACAATTTAGAGATTGAAATTCAGGGGCACACCGACGACGTGGGTAAACCGGAAGATAATTTAAAACTCTCACAAGAGAGAGCTGAAACGGTAAAAAAATACCTGTCCTCAAAAGGCATAGCCGCCACGCGCGTTGTGGCCAAAGGATACGGACAAACACAACCTATAGCAGATAATTCTAACGAAGCCGGGAAAGCCAAAAACCGCAGAACGAGCCTTAAAATACTGAAGGAATAAATTGGTGTTAGTCGAACGCATGAAAAATCTCCTGAGTTTCAGATTTTCCACTTACGCCTTAACTTCGTTACTGGCTCTGGTGGTTGTATTTCATATTTTGGTGATTGTTGGAATCATCCCTTATCAAATAGTCTGGGGAGGGAGAATACATGACAGGACGCAGCTGATCCCATTCGAAGTCCTGTCTATTCTTATAAATATTTTTTTACTCCTCCTGGTCCTCATAAAAGCGGGCTTTATTCCACTGAAAATAAACGCTTCAGTTCTTAGAATCTTTATTTGGTTTATGGCAATCCTTTTTTTATTCAATACACTCGGAAATCTATTCTCTAAAAACGATTTTGAAAAATGGATTTTTACTCCTTTGTGTCTGGTATTAGCCGTACTCAGCACAAGGCTTGCAGTGGAAAAGACAAGACAATTCTCCAACGAATAATCTTTTCGTTAACGCACTAATAGTCGCGTTATCGCGCGGTTCCTTTGCGTTTATTGGTGTAAGCCTGGAGACTAACTTCGTTACTTCCTCTTTTCCCGACAGCATCACAGAGTTAAAGTCTCAGAACGCGTGGCCTTTAAAAAGCTTAAGAACGAAGCAATAAGATCCAGTAAAGCAACATCCTGATTTATTTTAAAAATTGAGTTTAAAGTAATTTTTTTAAGAAAATTGCGTTGTAAAAACATTGAGAAAAAATCTTGTTATACTAGCCATTTTTAATTGTGTTTGGCTGTGCGCTCAGCATAACTACAAATCACCCTATCGCGTGGGGTTCAAACTGGGATATTCGTATCATACGCTCACAGGAGATCTTACTGACAGTCGCGCTGCCGGCGACTTTTTAGCAGGATTCTGGTTCCAGCTTAAAATGAACAAAAAATGGACGGCTCAGATGGAACTTTTACTTTTAGATAAGGGAATCGGTGATGCGCAATTTAGTAAGAAGAGTCCACATCAGATCAACCTCCATTATTCCGAAATCCCTGTACTTTTTCAATACCATCGTAAGAATGTTTATTTTGAATTTGGTCCGGGTTTGGGATACCTGATTAATTGCGAGGAACATTTAAATGGTAATTTATCCCCTGATCTGGTCAATGACCATCCCTTTATCAGAAGCGAACTTTCATTCAACATTGGAATCGGCTGCACTTTAAGTGATAAGTGGGCACTCGGGGTGCGGCTCAACCATTCTTTATTACCGGTGAGGAGCGCTATTCCTTCAGTATCTAAAGAGTCATATAACCGTTTGCTGGCTCTATCTATAAGTCGCCAATTGAAAAGGAAAAAAGCCAACACTTCAGAAGAGCAATAAATAAACGAGAAAACATCTCAGCACAGGATGAAGAATTTATTATTCAGATCCTGGATTTACTTTTGGTTATTCTAATTATCGTGTCTGTTTTTTTTTCAAAGTCCAATCAGATAGGTCATTAAATAAAAAGCCCTTTCGAAATTAATCGAAAGAACTTTTCACGTTTGTTGCGGAGACTGAGAGATTAACTCCGTTGATCCCTGACTTCCTGACTGAGGCACAATGCAAGAGTATTCTGCTTCACAGAATATTTTTTGTTTTATGTGTTCGCTTACAAAAGCTAAGGCTTTTGACGCTACCGCACAAAACAAAAAGGGTTTAAGCTAACGCTTAAACCCTTTTGCATTTATCAGCGGAGACTGAGAGATTCGAACTCTCGATACCCTTTCGAGTATACAAACTTTCCAGGCTTGCTCCTTAAACCACTCGGACAAGTCTCCTTATTTTGGATGGCAAATATACGGCAAAATCTTGATTTTATACCCTGGAAATTAAATATACTTCCATCAATGAACCACTCTCACCCTGTCAGGAGAAATGCCATTTTTATTTAACCACTTCAGCCTGCCATATTCGTTTGGGGACTCCCAATAAAAAGAATATTCATCCGGAGAATTGGAAGTATAACCGTTAAGAGTCTTTAAACCGCAGGACTGAGCTGCAAGCATGGCATCTAATTGAACGAATATAGGCGCTCCGTTAAGGGAATCGGGTTCATAAGAAATTACCGTACCCTCCGGTATTTCTTTAATTTTCTCTTTAACCAGCTGAATCCGGGACTCCGATTCTGCTTTGTCATAATGGCCGGTGTGATGCGGGTGAATATGATTATCGGCATACACCAAAATAACAAAACCCACAAACAGCAGATTGGTAAAGCGAAACTGCTTGCGGAATACAAGGCTAAAAATAAATGCCGTAGCTATTGCAAAAAACACAAGTTCTATGTTTACGATTCGTTGCAGGGCCCTCATAGAACCAAATCCGGGCAAAACATGAATAAAACTATACAAACTATAGCCCTGAAAACGAATAAAAAACAAAACAGTACAAATCGCCGTAATAAAAAGAATCCGGGTATTTTCATCTAATACAATTTTCGGCAATGCCTTTTTCCGCCACATTTTTAAACTTACAATCACCACAAAAGCGATAAAACTAAGCATTGCTACGCCACCACAGAAAATCCGATGATCCCAATAAGCCTCATACTTCTCCCCTGTTGCTTTTAAAAAATTCCAAAAGAAACTGCCATAATAACTGTAAAAAAACGAACGTATGGTGGGCACACTTTGAACCACCTTTTCGTAGGGATACAAATCCATCTGGCTCGCTCTTTCCATGTATGGCAGAATGATTGGCAAAAGAAGCACAATGGCACTTACCAATGCGGCAATTACACCCAGGTACCATTTTGTGAGTCTTGCCCGTTTAACGT
This sequence comes from uncultured Akkermansia sp., assembly GCA_964566105.1. Classification (GTDB taxonomy): domain Bacteria; phylum Bacteroidota; class Bacteroidia; order B-17B0; family Aurantibacillaceae; genus Aurantibacillus. The sequence goes on along the minus strand of CAZMHW010000117.1, from coordinate 4,778 downwards.
AGAGGTCAAACTTAATAATAACCGATGCGCTTAAAAATACAGCTACAGGTATAAACAACATAAACCCGAGATACAAACAACAATAAAATTGGTAGACCAAAAAGAAAAGCATCGCAAATAGAAACTGTGGTTTTAGCTCTTTGAGATAAAGTACTCCCATCCAAAAGGTGAGGGGAATAGCGAATCTTGTGAAAGTTTGAGCATGGGCCATTTGTGATTGTAAACCCATTGAAAACGCAAAAACCATGGCGCCTAATACGGCAGCATACTTATTTTTAAACAAGTGGAGCAATAAGAAATAACAAGCCGTGTAATTAAGTGCTGAAATAACAATAAACCAAAGCTGAAATGAAGTCTGAAGATCTACTCCAACCATTCTGAAAAAGGCATAAAACGGACTTGCTCCGAGCAAATTTTCGGAATAAGTGATCACATTTGCCTCGGGGTATAAAAATGGAGCGTTCCAAAAGCTATCTTCCCGTCCTGAAAAGAAAAGAAAGTTATGCTCCAGAACATAATTTACAAAACGGGCATCGCCAAGATCTCCGGGAGAAAGCGCTAAATCTGTTCCGGTAACATTCAGGTTAAAAAACCAGAGCCCTGTTATAAGCCCAATTAGAAAAGGAAGAGATACTTTGGCTTTACTTAATTTCATATGGACCTGGGTTTCCGTTGTATTCTAACAAAAAAGCCACCCGTTGGTGGCTTTTAAGAGTTTGTTTAAATATGCTTAGTGATGTGCTTCCGCTTCATGCTCCGCTCCGGCTTCTGCAGCGTGAGCTTCCCCACCACCGTGGTGCCCTTTCTTTAAGGCTTCCTGTTGTTGAACAAAAAGTGGGTCAACGCGGGTAAAATGTCCGGATGTACCTGAATAAGTACCTTCTGTTAATACAATAAAAATTGTATAAAACATAAACGTAATATAAGGTGCTAAAATGGCCCATTTAAAGAACTTAACTTCATGTCCTAAGTGCATGAACCAGATAACGATGGCTGCAGCCTTAGCAATAGTTAGAGAGATAAAAAGGGTTTTTAACCACCAGGTTCCACTCCAGCCTTTGCTCGGAGCCAAAAAACCAACTACTAGTTCGAAAACGGTAATGGCTAACATTACCCAAAATACATTCCATAAAGTACGGCGGTTCTTTTTTCCTTCTTCTTCCCCGTGATTTGCCATCACTTCGTACTGAGGATAATTATCGTGAAAATCTGACATAATTTTATTTTTTATTATTGAAACTTTTAAACTTTCTAAACTTTTAAACTTTCTAAACTTAGTTTATTACAACAGGTAAAAGAATGTAAATACAAATACCCAAACTAAATCCACAAAGTGCCAGTAAAGACCAACCTTTTCAACCATTTCATAATGGCCACGGCGGGCGTAGGTACCTTTGATCACATTGAGGAAAATAATAAAGTTCAATACTACCCCGCTAAATACGTGGGTTCCGTGAAAACCAGTGATAAAAAAGAAGTAATTCGCGAACTGAGGCACACCGTATTCATTGGTGGTCATATTTGCTCCATGCCAGATTTGCTGAACGTAGGAATTAGTTGCAGGGTCCCAAACGTTACGTAAAGCTCCTTCATGTGTACCTACAATGAAATGATACCACTCCCATGCTTGTGAACCTACGAAAGCAGCTCCACCAACAATGGTCCAGAACATCCAGATGGTTACACCCCGCTTATCCATACGGTGACCGGCTTCAACAGCCAATACCATGGTAACGGAAGACATGATGAGGATAAAAGTCATTAAACCCACATATGCCAGAGGAATGTGTTGCTCAATAAAAGGAAAGTGTGTAAACACGTTCTCTGCTTTAGGCCAAACGTCCGCGTATTTGTGACGAATAAACCCGTATGATACTAATAAACCACCAAACGTTAAAGCATCAGATACCAGGAAAAACCACATAAAGATCTTTCCGTAACTTAGGTTAAAAGGCGATCTGCCTCCGCCCCATGCTTCCTTTGAATCAATTTCTACTGAATGAGCCATAAAAAAATTTAAATTTCGAATGCAATATTAACGATAATTATATAAAAACAAAAACAAATATACCCATAAGAGATCAAGAAAATGCCAATAGATGGCAGTAAGCTCTATCCCTAGGTAATCGGAGGAAGAATATTTTTTCAACAGGCCTTTTGTTAATGATACCGCGAGGGCAATTAAGCCGCCAATCATATGCGCCAAATGCACAAGGGCAATGAGGTAAAGAAAAGAGCCCGAAGCGTTCGCGTATTTACCGACAAAATATATTCCTTGTGCCGTCAGCTGTTTCCAGCCTTCTATCTGTGTGAAAAAGAATGCCACTCCCAGAGCCAGGGTCAGAAATAACCCAAGGTTGGTAAGCATGTAATTGTCTTTTTTTATAGCACGTTGGGCCAACAGCATCGTTAGGCTGCTCATAACAATAATGGCCGTACTCACTATAGAAATACTTGGCAGGTGAAACACCAGCCAGTTTCCATTATCCGCACGCACCACATAGGCACTTGTCAATCCTGCAAAAAGCATCACAATACTTACTATACCTATATATAGCAGGGGTTTGGCCGCCTTACGTTGTGCCACTTTAATTTCGGCCTTGTGTGGATTAACTTTCTTAGGTTTAATAGTTTCAGCGCTTGTCATAGATATCAGGCTTTTGTCATCAATGCGATTTGCACCAATGGTAAATAAATAAGTGTTACTAAAAATAATTTTTTGGCATGCTCGTTGGTAGGTAATCTGTAAAAATTATACGCCTGAAGTAACAGTGCCAGGCCACATATAACACAGGCTGCAGTGCTTATTAAACCCACAAAATGAAACATAAAAGGGAAAATGCTCACAATTAAAAGAAACACGGAATACAATAAGATCTGAAATTTCGAAAATTCATCTTTACCTCCTTTGGAAGGCAGCAAGTGAAAATCCGCCCTGGCATAGTCTTCGTTATTGAACCAGGCCAATGCCCAGAAGTGCGGGAATTGCCATACAAACTGAATCATAAATAATAAGAGTGCGAAAAAATGAATCTCTCCAAAACCCTTGGTAGCAGCCACCCCCCCAATTAAGGTAGGTAAAGCACCGGGGAAAGCGCCAACGAACACCGAAAAGGGCGTTTTACGCTTTAAAGGGGTATATACCATGGCATACAAGATAATAGATACAAATCCTAAAATTCCGGATAAGGGGTTGGTGTACACCCACAATAAAACAGTTCCACTGATTCCAAAAATGCTACAAAACAGCATGGCCTCGGTTGGCGTTAAAACTTCAGTAGGCATAGGTCTCATACGGGTTCTCTCCATTAATTTATCCAGATCTTTTTCAATGATCTGATTAAACCCGTTAGCCGCAGATGTCACCAAAAAACCTCCCAGGCTCAGTGCAAGAATCTCTTTCCACTCGTAAACCTCAGCAACAGTAAGGTAAGTAAGGACTGCTGAAAAAACGACAAGGGCCCCTAAACGAAACTTGGTAAGTTTTGCAAAACCCGAAAACTTTGAATACGTGTCTGAATTTGTCAAAATATTGCTGGCGGTCGTTTCCAAAAAAATGCAAATTTAGTAGTTTATCCCTATCCTTGAGAATTATTTAAACCTTTGTGTTCGTCGACTGCAATTTAACTTTAGTCTAATTTATAGGCAAAAGGGGGCTAACTTGTTAAAATTAACGAAATAAACAGGCATAATTTTAACATTTCCAGAAGCCAAATCCCTTTTATGTTAATTTTTTTTTTACTTTTGTTCGATAATCTCAAAAATTATGAATTTAAACATAATACGTACAATTGGCGCCGGCTTATCGGTTGCAGTAATTTTAACAAGCTGCGATGGGCTGGGTAAAATGATCAAAAAACAAAAAGACATTAAATATACGGTGTCCCCAAACCCGATTGAAATGGTCGGCGATAGCGTGCAGTTTAGCGTTACAGGGAAATTTAATCCAAAATTGTTTCAAAAGAAAGTGACTTTAACCCTCACTCCGGTAGTAAAATACGCAGGTGGTGGAGAAAAAGCGCTGAAACCTGTGGTATTAGTAGGTGAAAAAGCCACTGCAAGTGGCCAAAAAATAGCGTTTTCTGCAGGTGGTTCATTTAACTATACCTCTGAAAAATTCGCGTTCGAGCCTGGCATGCGTAATGCTAAGGTGGAATTACGTGGCGAAGGTCAGGTAAAGGCGAAAAAGAAATCATTTGATCCGGTTGAACTCGCCGACGGAACCATGGCTACTTCGCTTTTGGTTCGTAACGATGAGAAAGCCATGATGGCCAAGGACGCTTTTGTTAAAGTGGTTCCTGCAAACCAGTCAACGCATATCTATTATGTAATTAACCAATCTGTGGTTCGTCCTTCTGAAATGCAAACAGAAGAAATGAAAAATATCAATAATTTCATCTCTAAAAATCTGAGCAACACTTTCTACGATTTCAAAGGAATCAGTGTATCGGCTTATGCTTCTCCGGATGGTGAAACAGATAAAAACGAAAACCTGGCGAAAGACCGTGCTAATTCAGGTTCTGCTGCGGTAATGAAAGAATTTCAAAAAAACAAAGACAAAAATATCACATTCGGTAAATCAAAAGACCAGTTCCAGGTTGGTACTACCAAGGAAGACTGGGAAGGATTTAAAGGCTTAATGGAGCAATCTACTATGGCTGACAAAGATCTTATCTTACGTGTGTTAACCATGTATTCTGATCCTGACCAACGTCGTAAAGAAATTAAAAACTTATCTAAAACTTACACAGAATTAGCTGAGAAAATTTTACCAAAAT
>CAZMHW010000116.1:0-8969 GCA_964566105.1 uncultured Akkermansia sp. | reverse complement strand
CGCCTGCGATGCGGGCCACGATGCTCTCCTAATGCATTTCTTCATTCAAAAAAGCCCATCAAAAGGAGGAGGCGAGAAATAAAATTTTGCATGTAAAACAATTTTTTTATATTTGTTAGGCTAATATTTACCTTAAATATACCAAATTGGTCGATTTTGAGGTAAAAATAAGTAATTGCAGGAAAACCTTAGAAATCTGACTGATAAACATTAAAAATATTAAAAAAGAAGCCTGGGGTTAATCTCTTCAAAGCGGTTCTCCCGGCAGATTTCATAAAAACGCTACATACTCTATGAAACAACTTCTTCTGCTTTTTTCCGGACTTTTGCTCACCGGTCTTGTGTTTACAAACACATCCTGTCAAAAGGAGACAGATTGCAAAGCCACTGTAAAGTGTATTGACTCTCTAGGAAATGCGGTGGGAGATGCAACCGTTCAGTTATACGCCCTTGTAAAAGATCCCAACGATCCTAAAGGGACAGCAACTTATACTGCGGATGTAAAAGCAGATGGAACGTCAGACGCCGGCGGAGAAGTTAGATTTACCTTTAAACTCCCTGCTATTTATGACATCAAGGCTACTGGCAAAATGGGAACAAAAACCATTACCGGCATTGGCATCATTAAACTGGAAGAAGGCAAGTCCACTGAAAAAACCGTTACACTGAAATAATCATAAAGCGTGAAACCGGGAATTCATTCAACATTTTTTATCAATTAGTTAAACCCTCAAGTTGATTTACTCAAAATTTATAAGCAGAACATTTTTTACGGCAGGTTTTTTTCTGCTCATTCTGCTCTTTAGCGGATGTGGTGGCGATGGATTGATGGGGGACAAAGGAGAAGGTCTGATCGACTTTGACACCAAAGGTGTTGACCCTAATCATCCCCTTTACGGTTTTGCTCCAACCTCAGCGGTGTTTAAGTTTAAACAAGATAAATACGTGATTGAAATGAGTGTGATGGGTATGTTTAATACCTCCGTTATACTCGATTCTAAAGCAAAAACCATTGCACAAACCGTTAAGTTTCTGGACATCAAACAGGCTTGCATCGAACACGAAAAAGACCTGGCTGCGGACAATGCCGATTACGCACTAAAAATTGAAGAAACCAGCGATACAAAAACCATTGCCGGTTTAAAATGCCATAAAGCCAGAGTTACCAAAGTAAAAGAACCCAATGTAAAGTTTGACGTCTGGTACACAAAAGAACTGGGTATGGAAGACATTAACGCTTTAACACCCTATGCACAGATAAAAGGTGTATTACTGGACTACAGGATCAAAAAACTCGACATGGAACTTCATTTTCTGGCTAAGTCTTACAATAACGTTCAGATTCCGGATAACGCCTTTGAAATTCCGGCTTCCATGAAAATTGTATCCAAAGAAGAGATGGAGAAATTCATCAAAAACCTTCAGTAATTCCCTGCTCCTTTTTTGTTTTTTATATTTCGGCGTATTCAGCCTTTATGTATATTTGATAAGAATTTAACGTAACCTAAAACAAAACATATGAAAACATTCATCAGTACACTGGCTTTGGTTTTAACCAGCAGTCTGCTTTCGGCACAGGATAATTATACCATTAAGATCAGCATTAAAACAGAAGGCCTGCCCGCTGAAATGGCCGCTTACGGAGAGCAGGACATGATCACGTATATGAAGGGAGACAAATCTAAAACAGATATCTCCAGCATGATGTTTAGCAGCACCGTGTATTTTGATGGACAAAAAATGACCTCGCTTACCGATGCCATGGGAAACAAAACTGCTTACACAGCCACCAAAGAAGAATTGGAAGCCTCTGACAAAGGAGAGAAAACTGAAAAGCCAAAAATTGAATACACCACTGAGAAAAAAATGATCGCCGGTTACGAATGCACGAAAGCGGTTTTAACTTCTGTGGGTAAAGACAAAAAAGAAACAAAAACAACGGTTTGGACTACCGAAAAAATCAAGAATAACCATATGTCTTCAGGCAAAGCCAGAAAAGGTATGGTTGAAAGGGTTACGTTTTGGCTATGGAGATGCCAATGAATTTTCAGGGCACCGAGGCAAAAGTGGTGATGACCGCCACTGAAGTTTCAACAGCGGCAATAGACGACGCTACATTTACGGTTAATACCGACGGTTATAAAATGATGACCTACAAAGAAATGATGGAGAAACAAAAAGCCATGATGCAGGGGAGATAAACTCAATCTTAAATTTTTAATTAAGCGGCTCCGGCCGCTTTTTTTATGGAGTATTATAGGGACGCCAGGCAATCAACCTATTTTTCCTTAAATATAATTCCCTGTTCTTCCAATTCCTTTAACAGTGGTTCGTAAATTTCTTTTTTGGTAGGAATCTGAACGCCACTGGCCGTAAATTATTTAGTGAGGAAATTTTTTACGGTAATGGCCAGAGGTAATCCTACCGTTAAAGCCATGGCGGTGTGATTTTCATTCTTACCGATAACCACCAGCGACGACTCTGACCTTTGTAAACCCGACTTACCTGGCAAGGTATATTCAAACTGGTGTTGCATCACGATCATGTCTTTGTCACCGGGTTTCAATTTCCATTTCTCTTCCAGAAGGGCCTGTAATAACTGGGCGGGAGAACCCTCGTTCATGGTGACAGGTTTATCTGAAAACAGTTCGAGGTAGTCCATCATGGTTTCCATTTCTTTGTCCCAGTCTGCACCTACAAAATTTTTCAAACGTTCTTTCAAACTTCCTGTAGCAGGAGGTAAAAAAGAAGCAAGCAGTGAAGAATACGTTAATTTATCCGCATGTGTTATTTTAGAAGTGTCGTCTGTTAAACCAAGTTTTACAAACACATTCCAGGCCCTGCAATAACCATGCTGACGAAGGGTGCCGCGTAACATGGTTTTAATATTTTTTAAACCATACACCTCAATATAACTGATGCTGTCCCGGTTCGCATAAGCGTCAAATTTGCCCTGGCCTTCAATGTTAATCACATCGGTTTGTGTATATAAACGGTTGTAAGGAATAAATTTAAGTGTACCCTCTTCCAGGTATTGTGCGGTACCTTGCCCCGCGAGTATCACATTGCGCGGGTTCCAGCTGAACTTGTAACCCCAGGGATTGTCATTGCTTTCAGGAGCTACCAATCCACCGCAATAAGATTTAAACGTGTGAATCTCTCCTCCCTTATGCGTGATCTCATCGATGAGTTTCATGGCACTGGCATGATCCAGCCCCGGATCTAATCCGCACTCGTTCAACAGTAAAATGTTTTTTTTCTGCGCTTCTTTGTCCAAAGCTTTCATATCAGCGCTCACGTAGCTGGCCGTAGCCATGTGTTTGCCAAGTTCCACGCAATCGCGCGCCACATCACCGTGCATAAAGGCAGGTAACATGGAAATAACCAGATCGTGTTCTCCGATAATTTTTTTACGTTGTTCCTCATTGCGGATATCAAAACTAATTGCGGTGGCCCGGGGATTATTTCCCGTTTTCTCCTGCGCCAGTTTCAGATCAACATCCGAGACTGTTATTTTCCAGTCGTGTGTTTGAGAATTTGCTAATAAATAATCTATTAAGGAAGTAGCGGAACGTCCCGCGCCAATAATAAGGATCTTTGTCATGATGGAACAAAATTAGCATTTTATTCTCTTTGATTAAACCATCGTTTAACTCGAATTACCTAAATAACCCTAAATGTCTCATGCGCAATACCTCTTAGTCCATAAATATACATTTCAAAATTTTGATCTTCAATTTTGTTGGCTGTCTAGATTTTTTTTATAACTTAGTGATGTAACTAACTACTCAAACCCAATCTCATGAAAAAAAACTACACCCTTCTCAGAAGTTTAATAAGCGTGTTCCTATTTTTAACCCTTAAACTCAGCGCCCAATGTAGCTCAGTGTCAACTGTACCTTATTTTGAAGGATTTCAAAATATAACAAGTAACAACCAATTACCGGCCTGTTGGTCAAGCTCCGGAATGGGTAGTACCTGTGGTACCTTCACCAGCTCCAATGGTTTTGCCTCATTTTATTGTTCTCCCGCGGCTACCAGCTATTTTTATTCGAATAACATCCAGCTTAATCCGGGTGTAACTTATTCCGCTTCGGTCTGGTACTCTACAAATGCCAATGGAGGTACGAATTGGACCAACTTTTCGCTAATGCTTGGTAACACTCAATCCCCACTCAACCCTGTCAATATTGCCTCCGTGAGTCCAGCTATCGCCAGTTTCCCTAGTGCATTGAGTAATACATTCTCTGTTCCTTCGGCAGGTTTATATTACATGATCGTTAAAGCAACAAGTAATGGTGGTAATGCATCTCCCCTCCTGAGCTGGGACGATCTGAGTATTACCATACCTTGTACGATCTCCGGAAATAACCCAACAGTAAACATCAGTGCAAACAGTACCACTATTTGCAGTGGACAGTCTTATAGTCAGATCACTTTTACAGCAACCGGTGCTGACACCTATTCCTGGAATACCGGCGCAACTACTGCAATAACTAGTCCCGTGGCTTCAAGCCCTAATCCATACGTGGTTTCAGGAACAAGCACTTTAAGTGGATGCAGTTCTACAGCCACAATCGGTATCACTGTTTTTCCTACCCCCAGTATGACTCTTGTTTTATCAGCCGCCAGTATTTGTTTTGGAAACACTGCCACTTTTAATGCTTTTGGTGCCAGTAATTATAGCTGGAGCACAGGTCAAACAGGCCCAAACATCTCGGTAAGTCCAACGATAAGTACCTCGTACACCGTTACAGGAACGAGTACAGCAGGATGCGCAAGTAATGAGGTGCTGATACTTGGTGTTATTCCTCCTCCTTCCATAACCCATTCCCCTTCTATTACAAATCTTTGCTCCGGGGAAACTTATACTTTTATAGCTGACGGAGCAATAACCTATACATGGATTGCCCCGGGAGGAGTCTCTAATTTTAATAATCCTTTTGTAATAAGTCAACTTATTCCGGGTAACTATACGCTAACCGGTAGGGATGGTAATGGTTGTGTTAATTCTGAACAGTTTAATTTATCAGTTAGCCTATGTACTTCAGTTAAAGAGGGTAATTGGGTGTTATCCGGACAAAAAATTTATCCGAATCCAAATGCGGGAGAATTTAGTGTAGAATTAGACGATAAAAACGTTGACCAAATTTGTATTTACGATGTGAGTGGCAGAATAATTTTTACCACACGGGTGAATGTTATTCAAAAAAACATTTCAATAAACATTCGTGATTACGACTCCGGAATCTATTACCTAACGCTTTATTCAGAACAAAAAAGCACAACCTATCAAATTGTAAAAAATTAAATACACTTGCTCTGGAGTTGAAAAAGTACTTCAGTATTTTCAAACCACAGGTAAACGTTACATTTAAATTTGACATTACAAATACTCCAGTCGCTTACTGAAAAACAATACGTAAATAACTAAACCGCAAAATCTTTTCTTGTAAAAGAGGAGCGAAGGTATATTTTTTGTGACTTTAAAAATCTACTTTCACATAAAACAAAGGCAAAAAACCTAACTGGTAATTTTTTACCAGCGGATCCGCATTGCGGTTTGCCGGATCGGGAGAATAACTCAGAGCCAATACATTTTTAGTATTTAAAATATTAACGAGGTCTAACGCCAGTTCCACATCGGCTTTTTTACCGTTTATTTTATAGGTAAGTCTTAAATCCACGCGGTTATAGGGAGCAAATTGCAGGGTGTTTACTTTGTCATCCTGCGCCACCACGTCCATTACCGCGTTGCTGGCGGCTACATTCACGGGCGAATAACGTTTTCCTCCTCCATAGGTAATTTTGGTTCCGATGCTCACACTGTTCTTCTTTGCTTTCCCCACCGCGTACTCCAATCCTCCCAGGAAATTCATCATGTAATTGCCATTAAAATCGGTGTTGGCCACCTTACCATTACTGGCGGTGTATTTACTCTCAAACAAACTGCCATTCACCATAAAGAAATAATGTTTGTGAAACAGTTTTTCAAGGGTTAGTTCGATCCCGTAATTATAACCTGTACCGGTATTCACCATGGTATAAATAGGAAAGAAACGGTTAAAGGTAGCGCCACGGTTGAGTGTAGACACACTGGAAGGTACTGCGTACACCGGCACATTCCACAAATACTGGTAGTAAACTTCTGTCTTTAGTTTTAAAAACTTCGTCATAAAAAAATCATAACCCAACACAGCATGTTGACTCTTACTGAATCCAAGATCTTTGTTATCAAGTTCCTTGTTTGTATTTGGGGTTTTTACTCCATTTCGTACCAATGTATCGGGAATAGCAAAGTACAAATAAGTAGATTGCATCTGACTGTGAAGGCCGTAAGCCAGGCTCAGGGCCTGCTTAGGACTTATCTGATAACGCAAACTGGCCCGCGGTTCAACAGTTGCTTTGTTATTAAGGGTTAAAACCTGCGCGAATAAACCGGTATTTAAACTCAACTTCTCATTAAACTTGTGTACATAGGTAAGATAGGGCTGGATCAAATAAAAACTGGTTTTGGTGTTGACACGGTTTTTAAAGGGTTTATCCAAAATTGACTGAGCCAAGGTATCGTAAAGGGAATTTATTTTTGCGAGGTCGTAAAAGTTGACATCGTAACGGTTGGCAAAGAAACCGCCCTTGATGCTGTTGCGTGCATTGAGTTTGGTTTTTACATACCAGGCCAGCGTTGTTTTTTTCTCGGTAAAATCATAACCCAGAATTTGAGGCAAGGTATCATTCGGTACAAAATCTTTGTTACGCAAAATGAGATAGTGATTTGAATTGATAGCCTGATCAGAAAAAGCGATGCTGGTTTTCATAACCGTGCGGCTGTTAAACGCATACACATTGCTTAAAATGCCCACACCCATGTTGGTTGAAAAATACTGGTCACGGTTTTGATCGCCGTAGAGTTCTTTCGGACGCTCGTGAATGGTACTGAGAATAATATTGATACTGCTTAAACCGCCAATACCGCTGAAACTAAACACACCTGCTTTTTTTGTAGGGAAATTAAGACGGATTCCTATGTCCTGATAATTTGGTATGGCACTGGTTCCCAACTTAAAATTAACGCTGCCAAACAAGGCAAGTGTGGAGTAACGGTAAGTGATGAGATAACTGGCACCCGATTTTTTACTCAGAGGTCCTTCTAAAGCCAACTCTGTTCCTAACACACCTAACTGAAATGTACGTTCGTGTTTTTCATTATTTCCGTTACGCATTTTAAGATCGAACACACCTCCCAGCGCGTTTCCATAATTGGCAGGGAAAGCACCGGTATAAAACTCACTGTTGGCTAAATATTTATTGTTGATGATACTTTGCGGTCCACCTGCCGAACCGGCCACCGCAAAGTGATTGGGATTAGGAATATCAATATCATCCAACCTCCACAACAAACCCGCTGGACTATTTCCTCTTACCACAATGTCATTGCGGGAATCGTTAGTTCCCTGTATCCCCGCAAAATTCTGTGCCATGCGGGCCGGATCCTGGCGTGAACCCGCGTAGCGTTCCGTTTCTTCAATGCTGAAGGATTTCATGTTGGTGGCCTGCATGGTATTTACCACATCGGTATCACCCGAAGCTTTTACAACCACCTCGTCCATGTTCACCGTGCTTTCTTCGAGTTCTATGGTCAATACCATTTCTTTACCGGAAGCAACCACTACATCGTTTACCGGCACCGATTTGTATCCCGTGTAACTAAACAAAAAAGACTGTCGCCCGACCGGAACTTCCCTGAGTTTGTAATAGCCGTTGTTATCTGAGTTGGCTACAATTGCATTCGTACCCGATTTAAGCTGCACTATAGCACCCGGAAGGCCAATGCCGGTGACTTTATCTACGACCCTGCCCTTCACGGTTTGGGTGAGTTGAGAAAAAACAAGTTGAGAAAAAAGGAGAAATGAAAACAGGTAAAATTTATACGCCATAAAATTAAATTTTCTCAAATGTAATTTAGAGAGAAGCCGGATTTGTAGTAGTGTTTGCAAATAAAAAAATTTGTTTTGCAGTTTTTGCAAAACAAATTTAGAAACAATAATTACATATTAAAGGAATCCGGAATTAAAATCTTACTCTCCTTTGCCTTTGACCTTGAGAAGCTGGCCGTATTGAAGATTATTGCTCTTCAGACCGTTTAATTCTTTAATGTCTTTGTAGTCGACACCGTATTTTTTAGCAATGCCGAAAAGACTTTCGCCCTTCCGCACTTTGTGGTAGATAAATTCTTTAGTACTTGATGTATTTTCTGCCAACTGTTTTGGTTCACCTGTAGAGGTAGTAGATGCCAGATTTTGTTCGTTCACTTCCAGCTTCTTAGGAGTTGTTTTTTGCTCCCTTACATACACCACCAATTTTTTTCCTGGACGCAGGCCTCTTTTGCCCACGTAGTTCCAGGTTTTTAAATCTGCCACTGTTACACCGTACTTACGCGCAATGGTACTTAACTTTTCTCCGGCCCTTACGGTATGCGTGCGTTTAACCTCGGCAAGATTCTCTACCACATACCCTTCTTTCTTTTGCGCTTCAATGGCCGCGTAAATAGCCTGTTCGTTATTTAAAAATACACCGATTTTGTTTTTAGGAAGACAAATGGCGTTACCTCCGGCAGGAATAATATTTTTGCGGTACTGCGGATTAAAATACAGAATTTCTTCCGTTGAAATATCGAGCGCCTGAGACAGTTGTTCGAAACTCATTTGTTCTTTCATGACCACTGTATCCACTTCAAAATACGTTTTACGCGGTACGGCAGGATAAATATTATGTTCTGCCCCATGGGTCATTACGTAATTCGCTGCAATAAACGCCGGTACATACCCTTGTGTTTCGATAGGCAAATACGGACGGATCTCCCAATAGGTTTTTTTACCACCGCTTCTGCGAATAGCTTTGCTGATGCTTCCTGGTCCGGCATTATAGGCTGCCAGAACCATTTGCCAATCGCCGAACATGCCATAAAG
>CAZMHW010000115.1:0-9062 GCA_964566105.1 uncultured Akkermansia sp. | reverse complement strand
GCGTTGGATTGCGTCGGAAACCCGGGACAGATCTTTGCGAATGGCCAACGATCGAATAGGATCAGCCTCGTGATTCGATTGCTCCTGTTGATTCCCACACTCGATCGCTCCGGCGCCGAAAAACAGCTCACGTTGCTGGCAACAGCCCAGGCGCTAAAAGTACCAGGGCATGGAGTTACTGACTGGGTATACACAACTGTATTGCTACAACTGTTTACATCTGTGGCGCTAACAGTAAACGAGATTGAGCTTGTGGGAGTAATTACAATGTTAGGTGTATTAGCACCGGTATTCCAGCTATAACTGCTCGCTCCGCTTACGCTGAGGGTGGTGCTCTGAGCCTCACAAGCAATACTGGTTGTACTGCTCACGGTAAGCACGGGTAGGGCATTTACAGTGACTGTAGCTACAGCTGTGTTTTGACAATTATTTGCGTCCGTGGCATTCAGTGTGTATTCTGTGGTTGCCGTAGGAGTGAAGGCAACATTGTTGTTAATGCCTCCCGACCAGGAATAAGTTGCTGCGCCGGAACCACTTAAGGTACTTTGATTGCCAAAACAAATAATAGAATTACTAACCGTTACACTCAACTGAGGTAAAGCATTAACGGTTACCGATACAGTTGCCAGATTGGTATTGGTGCATCCGGCAGCGTTGGTTCCGTTGAGTGTGTAAGTACCTGTTGCTGTGGGAACAAACGGAGTGCCATCCGCAACACCATTTGACCAGGTATAGGTAGTTGCGCCAAGTCCATTCAGAGTAAGTGTATTTCCGGAACATACAACAGAATTTGAAATAGTTGCGGTTACTGTTGGAATAGGATTAACACTGATACTTTGAACGGAGGTGTTGGTGCTGGTGCATCCCGCCGTGTTGGTTCCAACAAGGGTGTAGGTAGTTAATACGCTTGGACCTGGAGTAACAGTAGTTCCTTGCAGATTTCCCGGATTCCAGGTATAGGTGTTGGCGCCGGAAGCGGTCAGTGTAGCAGAGGTGCCGTCACAGATCACCGAATTGCTGGTACTGATGGTTACTACGGGCAGTGGATTGACTGTAATCGTTTGTACGGCAATGTTAGTGCTGACACATCCTGTAAGTGTATTTGTACATGTAACGGAATAGGATTGGGTAACGGTTGGTGTAAATGTTTGTCCGTTGGTAACACCTCCTGTCCAGGTATAAGTATCGGCCCCGGCACCACTAAGACTGGTTGTGAAATTAAGACATATTATAGAATTTGTGGTAAGTGCAGTTACAGTTGGAAGCGCGTTTACACTTACTGTAAGTGCGACTGTGTTGGTGCTCAGGCATCCTGCTGAACTCGTGGCTGCCACGCTATAAACCGTTGTAGATAATGGTGCAGGACTGATACTTGCGCCACTCGTAGCGCCCGGATTCCAGGTGTAGGTGCCGGAAGTTCCCGCTCCGGTTGCGGTAAGTGTTGGGCTTAAAAAACCATTGCAAATAACGGTATGACTACTGCTGGCTGTTATGGTAGGATTTGCATTTACCGTAATAGTTTGCACTGCTGAGTTTGTGCTGGTACAACCGGTTAAAGTATTTGTGCCTGTTACTGAATAAGATGTTGTAATGGTAGGAGTAAAACTCACGCCGTTGCTCACTGATCCGCTCCAGGTGTAGGTGTCCGCTCCAAGTCCGTTAAGACTGGTACTTGCACCATTGCAAATTACAGAGTTAGTAGTTGTTGCGGTTACAACCGGCAGGGCATTACAGGTGCCGGTGATCACAAAATTGTAAGGGTTTTCGTTACAATCGTTGTTGGCGATGTTCACCGTAGCTGTTTTTACACCACTGCTGGTAGGTGAAAAACTGACAGAAAAGACAGCCTGGTTACTTGGTGTTATCGGAGAGGCCGGTGTTAAAAGACTCACCGTATATAAACCGGCACTTGTGCCGCTCATCGTAACACTGCTCACGGTTAAGTTAGCATTTCCGGTGTTTTGAATGGTAATCGTTTTTACTGTGAGACCATTTACACACACACCACCAAAATCCGTGTTATCTGTTGTTGAAGGGCTAATGTCCCCATCATTGATCGTTTGACCATTTCCTACTACATTAATTTCAGGAGTAAAATATACCGCGCAGGAAGATCCCGAAGTGACAGTACTGGTTGCTACCGGTATTAGAACTTCCGGAGGCATCCGTAAGTGTGGTAATGGCGGTATTGGATCCATTGGCAACCCCCTGATTAAAATGATAGTTTGCAATTAAACCGGGAGCCGCGCCAGCAATTTCACAATTCATGTTATTTTGAATCTCAGCCTGGCAAAGCGGACGGTTCCAGATACGAACTTCATCCATTGAGCCTGTAGTTACAAAGGTTCCACTGAATGCTCCAATATGCAGTGGACTGTTTCCGGTGAAAGGGGGAACGTTGGTATTGGTAGACACAGCCACGCCGTTTTTATACAACACCATTGTTAACGAGGGTGCATCGTAAGTAACAGCAATGTGGTACCAGTTTCCTGGAACCATCGCTACATTGTCCTGTACCTGGTTCCAGGCCCCGTCGTGACCTGCAGAAAGACTGTAATTGTAAATTCCCGGCGCCCAAAGCGCGCTGCCGCTGGTCACATTTCCGGCGCTTAAAAAATTATTACCGTTTGATGAAGTCGAAAACTTAACCCAGGCTTCTTTCGTGTAAGAGGCCGTTAAAATAGTTCCGCAGTTGATGTAATCATTGGTGCCATCAAAAGCAAAGGCGGCCCCCACGGTGGAAGTTCCTGTTACGACAAAATCGTATGTTGCTTCATCGCAATCGTTGTTGATGATGTTTACAATTGCCGATTTAGTACCCGCGCTGGTCGGTGCAAATGTTAAAGAGAATACAGCGGAACTACTTGCTGTTATAGGAGATGCAGGGGAGAGCGCACTTAAGGTAAAGGAGGAAGCGTCTGCACCGCTCATACTGATTGTGGTTACTGCAAGGTTAGAGGCGCCTGTATTTTGGATGGTGTAGGTACGAACAATATTTCCTGTTGAACTGATGTTTCCAAAATCTGTATTATCCCCGGTACTCGTTACTGTGTTTCCATCCGGAATGGTAAGTGCATTGGAAACGATGTTGATTTCAGGCGCCACAAAAGCAGGGCAGGAAGAACCAGAGTTTACAGCACCCGGCGTCACCCAATTGGAAGAACTGCCGCTTAATCCAAAATTTGAAAGACTTAAATTATTACCATTACCCGAAGCATCCGTTAGACTGGTTACACCCGTGTTTAATCCGGAAGCAATGCCTTGATTAAAATGGTAATTAGCAATAAGAGATGAGCCAGTGGTGGCTATTTCACAAGTTTGATACGCCGCAATTTCGCATTGGGTTAAAGGACGAGTCCAAAGTAAAACTTCATCAATGCTTCCGTTGAAATTTTCAATTGCTACTACAGAGTTGCCGTCGCCAATAGTAAAATTACCTCCTGGAGTGGCCGGATTTGGTGGTGTTAGCGTCGTGGTTAGAACCCCATTGGCATAAAAGAATAACTTATTGTTTTCAATAACCAGAGATAAGTTCGTCCACTGATTGGGAGTAATTGCGTATCCTGTGTAAAACACGTTTATTCCTGCATAAATCGCAAAAACAGAATTTGAATTAGCTGCAATATAAATTCCATAACCATTGGTGTTCGTATTTCCATTATGTACAATGAATTTATCATAAATAGATGTCCCATTCCAATACACTCTTGCCTGAAGAGTAAGGTCAGTTGTTTGAGTGTTAAATACAGGGGTAGAAGCGTAGTCGTTGGTTCCATCAAAATTCAAAGCAGCCCCTGCAGTAGCCGAAGCCGTTATCGCAAAGCTGTAATTGGGAGAAGTACAATCGGAACTGTTTACAACCACAATAGCGCTTCTGCTACCAAGTGCAGTCGGAATAAAATTAATTACAAAACTTGTGGTTCCCGTAGTTATGGAAGAAGCTGGTTGGCCGGTAACTGTAAAATCGCCGGCGTTGACGCCACTTATAGTCACCGGAGAATTAATATACATGGTTCCACCACCAGCACTTTGAATAACAAAAGTGCGTGAGGTAGTTGTTCCGAAATCGGTAAAATTGCTGAGCAGGGGTGAAGTACTTCCTGCGGCGATGCTATTTCCATTACCGGTGATAGAGATGGTGGCATTTGGTACGGCAGCTGTTGTGAAATTATTTGCTATTATACTCGGACTAACCCAATTGGATGCAGCACCTGTCAGAGCCATGTTCGTCAGGGTACCTGTGTATGAACCGGTAGCATCTGTGAGGGCGGTAACCGCAGTATTTGATCCGAATGGGATCCCCTGATTAAAATGGTAATTGGCAACCAGTCCGGAGGCAGTAGTAGGTATTTCACAATTCATGTAAGTCAGGATTTCACATTGTGTCCTGGCTGTTGTCCAAACCCTTACTTCATCAATAGTACCTGTTAATTGTTCGTTTACATTGTTACCTCCAATCATCACATTATTTGTTCTTGTTGGAAAACTTGAACCGGTATTTGCAAGAGTGCCTTGTAAAACACCATTGATATAAAGTCGCATTTGAGAACCATCCCAGACGCCCGCCACATGTTGCCATACTCCAAGCGTTACAGTATTAGGCGCAGAGCTTAAAGTTACATAACCGGACCCACCGTCGATATGGATCGAATATTTGTCGGCGGTACGCTGTAATAAAAACTGCATGACAGAAACCGGTGATTGCCAGTTGCCGACAATAGAACCTAAACCAACCGTAGAAGTAGGCTTAACCCAGGCTTCAAGAGTAATCGTATTTAAAGGATCGAAGAGCGTGGTTAAACCGGTACCAAGATTGACGTAGTCCAGATTATTATCCAAATCTAGTGCTGAAGCGGGTGCTGTGCTCGCAGTAATCACAAAACTAAAAGTCGGGTTTGTACAATCATTACTATTAATGTTGACAACAGCACTCTGTGAACCCACTGCGGTAGGTGTAAAACTGATGATGAAGGGACTGTTGGAACTCCCCGCAATTGAGGCAGAAGGCAACGAAGTTACAGAAAAATTAGAGGCGTTAGCACCTGAAAAAGAGATGGTATTCACGTATAAAGTACCTGAACCAAGATTTTGAATCACATAGGTACGATTGGTCGCTAGCCCAAAATCAGTGTAATTCGTGGTGCTGGTTGTAGCCCCCATTGGAATAGCATTACCATTTCCATACATGGTAAGTGTTGCGGTAGGTGGAGCGCTTGTGGTAGAACCAGAAACAACGCCACCCGGACCTGTCCAATTAGAGCTTATACCGCTAAGCGAAAAATTTGTAAGCGAGGCGTTGTTGGAGCCCGCAGCATCTGTAAGCGAGTTAAGACCCGGGTTATTGCCGCCGGCTATCCCCTGATTAAAATGATAATTAACAACAAGATTACTGGCAGTGGAAGGAATCTCGCACTTCATGTAAGTCTGGATTTCGCATTGGGTCCGTTCCGAATTCCACATTCTTATTTCATCTAAAGAGCCGTCGAGGAAATTATTTCCTGCGTTTACTCCAAAATTCCAGTCTGAACCTGTTGTGGGTTCTAAAGGCGTATTGTCCCATGCTTCCAGAATACCATTGAGGTAAATTTTCCTGACCGTGCCATTCCAGGTATAAGCTGCGTGATACCAGACTCCGGGATTTACAACGGTGGTTCCTGTTAAAGGGATACCACCGGTAATCGTGCCCAGTGTATGCAGGATGTTATCTACGTATAAATGACTTCGTCCTGTTCCGGTGGCTGCCGTGTGCTTAAATAAAGTTGGTCTGGTGGCATCCGAATTGATTTTAAACCAGCATTCAAGCGAGTAGTTCGAACTCTGGGGATTTAGAATCCCGTTAACATCTGCTTTATCATCAATGCCGTCAAAACTCAAAGCAGATCCCGCCACAGCGGTAGCAGTTATTACAAAATCGTAAAGCGGTTCACTACAATCGTTGTTATTGATGTTAATAGTGGCAGATTTAACCCCGGTAGAAGTAGGCGTGAAGACCACCACAAAATTGGTGCTCCCCGTTCCAACTATGGACGCAGAGGGTAGTGATGTAATACTGAACTGACTGGCATTTGTCCCTGTAATAAATAAATTACCAATGTTCAGGGTGCCACCGCCAATGGTATTAAGGATAGTAAACGTGCGTGTTAAGGCACTGCTAAAGTCAGTTAGGTTGGTTGTTGATGTGGCAGTACTACCATCTGTAATTGAAATTCCGTTACCCTGCACATCAATTTCCGCAACAGGTGAAACAGCAGTGGTATTGCTGGAGACAACACCACCGAGTGCCACCCAGTTGGAACTTGTGCCGGTGAGTGCAAAATTTGTAATGGTACCTGTATTTCCACTTGCGGAAGCGTCCGTTACTGTTGTGATGGTTGAATTGTTTAGGGCATTGTAACCCTGGTTAAAATGGTAATTACCCACCAGACCAGCAGCGGTGTTTGGAATCTCACAGTTTATATACGTTTGTATTTCACATTGGGTGCGCGCTATATTCCAGATTCTTGTTTCATCTAAACTGCCGTTAAACCATTGGCTGTTAAAATTAACAGAGCCGCCAAAGCGGAGGATATTATTGCCTGTTGTAAGAGTATTCGTAATAGCTGTTATTGAATTTGCCTTTTCTAAACCATTTACATATAACTTTAAGGAATTTCCAGATCTTACAACAGCAATATGATTCCAATTACCAATAGCTATTACATTGGTTGCTGTACCCATTGCGGTGTACGTATTTGCGCTAAAACCTCCTGAGCCCGGACTACCGCCTAATTCAAGTGCCAGATTTCCATTTATACCCAGAGAAACGGCAAACCAATTTCCAGGTTGCCCTCCTTCGCTGGTTCTGGTAGTTAATAAATAGGCATTTTGTGCAACCGTAGGTTTTATCCATTGTTCTAATGTGAAATCAGAAGCACCTAGGTTTGGGTCGGTAAATTGCACATAATCATCCACCCCGTCAAAATTAAGTGCCCCTGCAGGAACAACACCAGTGGCATTGATTACAAAACGATAAACTCCTTCGTCGCAATCACTATTAGCAATAGTTAAGGACGCGGTTTTCAGCCCCGTGACAGGTGCTGAAAAAGAAACAACGATGGAAGTACTCCCCGCCGCCGGAACGGAGGCTCCCGGGTTTGTGGTGATCGTAAAATTGGAGGCATTTGCCCCTGAAAGGCTATAGGCACTGATACTTAATGCAGCGGTGCCAACATTTTGTATAACAAACGTGCGACTCAATACGCTGCCCACATTCACCAAACCAAAATCCGTGTGGTCTGCAGTAGAAGGCGTGATATCGCCACTCGAAATGTTCGTGCTATTACCTTGTATGTTAATTTCTTCATCCAGATAAGCCGAACAGGTAGAGCCTGAGGTAACTCCTCCGGGATTCACCCAATTGGAGGTATTACCTCCGCTAAGGGAAAAATTTGTAAGTGTGCCGTTTCTTACAAAAACAGCAGCATCTGTTGCGGTTGTTACGGATGTATTAGTGCCAAAGGCAATGGCCGCGTTGAATTTATAATATGCATTTAATCCAACTTGACTCGTAGGCGTTAGCAATTCGCAATTCATGTTGTTGATTATTTCGGGAAGGCAAAGTACCCGATTCCAGACCCTCACTTCATCCATATCTCCTACAAAACTGTTCTGAGCCTCTCCAATATTGTAATTGGTGAGACCTAGTTTAAAAGTGCCTATGTTTGTATTATTGCCTGCATAGTTTGTTGTTCCAGATGTCTGGTCAACGCCATCAATATAAATTTTACCGGTACCTACAGCAGAACCAATGTAGTCCCAAACCACCGCCACATGATGCCAGGCACCATTATTAACAGAGATGTTACTTAAAATATAATTGTTTCCATATCCCACGAAAGTAGGTTTTCCGAGACCATCGACGTAAAAACACTTTTCACCAGCTTCCCAGATGGTATTTGAGTTGGCGCATGTTATAATGGCTTCGTTGCTGCCGGTAGTTCTTATCCAGGCTTCCATCGAAAAGTCTGCCTGTGCCAGTTCGGCCAGATTTGCGCCGGTTTCCACATAGTCGTTTACACCGTCAAAATTAAGAGCAGAGGCAGTAACAGCCGTTGCGGTAATAACAAAATCATAAATTGGTTCCGAGCAGTCAGAATTATAAATATTCACAACAGCACTTTTTGTTCCCAGCGAAGTAGGGGTAAAAGCCACCACGAAGGAAGTGGTGCCCGTGGATGCCGCCAGTACGGAAGCAGGAGCGACTGTAACTGAAAAGTCGGAGGCATTAATACCCGTAAAAATCGGGGTGCCAACATTTAGCGTGCTCGTGCCCGTGCTTTCAATGACAAAGGTTCGGGTGTATTGCCCATTAAAATCTGTAAAGTCGGTTGTGGAAGACGTCACGTCTCCATCCAAAATACTCACTGAGTTTCCTTTTACGTTTATTTCCGGAGCAGGGATAGTTGGGGTACTTAAACCCTGAGCTGGAGAGCCAGCGCTTACCCAATTGGAAGTGGTTCCTCCCAATAATGAGAAACCAAGCCCACCATTTAATGAACCTGTATTAGAGCCTGTAGCATCTGTTAAGGTAGTTATAAGCAGATTGATTCCGTTACTTATTCCTTGGTTAAAGTGGTAGTTAGCAACCAATCCCGAGGCAGTAGTGGGGATTTCACAATTCATATAGGACATGATGTCGCATTGGGAACGGGTGGTGCTCCATATTCTGATTTCGTCTAAGTTTCCGCTAAAAAAATCCCCCATGTTACTATTGTCATTCACATTATTATTGTTGCGGGCTCCAATAAAAAAAAGGTGCGCTTGAATTAGCGAACGGAGAAATCTGATTACCAACTAATATTCCGTTTTTGTAAAAAGCCCAGATGCCATTATTATAAGTAACGGCGACATGTGTCCATACGTTATTTGAAATAGGAGTTGTGATGTTCACACCCTGTGGGCCGTTCACAAATACTGAACCGGATTGAGTTGCAATCACAAAACCCTGAAGTCCGGCCCAGTAAGCTTGGCCTAATACTACGTTCCAAACACTACTTGTAGCATTTGAAGGATATATCCATGCC
>CAZMHW010000114.1:0-9118 GCA_964566105.1 uncultured Akkermansia sp. | reverse complement strand
CGCGGGGATAGGCCGAGGCGGGCAGGAAGTGGTCGTCGCGCTTCTCGAAGAAGAGGACGCGATAGCACTGGATGACGGCCTGGTGCATGGCATCGCGAAAGCCCTCGGGGACGATGCCGAGGTCCTCGCCGATGACGATGGCGTGGCGCGCCTGCGACACGCCGGCGACGGTCCGCACGAAGTCGGCGAAGGGATAGCGGACATAGGCGCCGTCGGCGGCGGTGAAGCCGCTCGCGATCCAGAACAGGCGGTAGAGGCTCATCGCATGATCGATGCGGAGCGCCCCGGCATGGCGGAGCACGGTGTCGAGCGCGTCGCGGATGGGCTGCATGGCGCGCTCGGCGAGCACCGAGGGCGAGATCGGCGACAGCCCCCAGTCCTGCCCTGCGGCGTTGAAATAGTCGGGCGGGGCGCCGATCCGGGCCCCCGGCACCATGAGGGCGCGGTCGGACCATGTCGCCGAGCCGTCGGGGGCGACGCCCACGGCGAAGTCGAGGTAGAGGCCGATCCGCATTCCCGCGGCGCGGGCGCGGTCCTGGGCGCGGGCGAGCTGCCGGTCCGCGACCCATTGCAGGAAGCAGTGGAACATCACGCGGTCATGGTGGTCCGCCGCGAACGCCTTGACGCCCGCGTCGGCCGGCGTCCGGTAGGCCTCGGGCCAGCCCGGCCAGGTCGCCCCGTGCCCGGCGTCGACCATGGTCTCGGAGAGCGCCTCGTAGAGAGCGTGGAGATAGAGCGACTCGCCCTCCTCGGCGACGAAGCTGTGGAACTCGGCCCGATCCGACTCGTCGCCATCCTTCGCGAAGAGCTTCCACAGCTTTTAAGCTGCTGCCACCGGTGCTGATCAGATCTTCGATCACTACCACCGATTGTCCACTCTCCACTTCACCTTCAATCATGTTGGTAAGTCCATGTTTTTTGGCTTCACTACGCACATAAATAAAAGGCAGTCCCATTTCCTGAGCTACCAGAGCGCCGATGGCGATACCACCGGTAGCTACTCCGGCAATTACATCCGGTTTGGCAAAGTGTTCGTTAATGGTCTCTACAAAATGTTGACGGATATAGGTCCTGATCTTAGGATAAGATAAGGTCTTTCTGTTATCGCAATAAATTGGGGATTTTAAACCGCTGGCCCAGGTAAAAGGGCTTTCAGGTTGAAGCTTTACAGCTTTTATTTGTAATAAAAATTCAGCAACTTTATACGCTGCATCATCAAAAGAAGTCATAGAACAAAATTAATCGTAAGTTTGATTCCAAAATTACTTATTTATGAACAGAAAAGTGTATTTCAACGATAAATTTATAGAGTTCGTCGGTGAAAACTCGCAATCTTCGCTAAATCAATCATTTAAATTCGAAGGAGGAAAAGAAGGGGAAAAAAATTTAAATAAGCTTCTTAAAAATTTTTTAAAAGAGAAAAAAAATACGTCCATCAGTATCAGTCACATAGCATTTGATAAAGCTCTTTCCCTGCTTAAAAACACCTTTTATTATATTGAAGCCGCCGGTGGTTTAATAGAAAAAAACGGGAACTACTTATTTATACGCAGGCACAACCGCTGGGATTTACCTAAAGGAAAACTCGAAAAAGGTGAAACTATAGAACACGCGGCCATACGGGAATGTGAAGAAGAGTGTGGTATCAGTCAGTTAAGTATTGAGAAACCACTCGCCTCCTCCTTTCATATTTACGCTTACAAGGACGGTTACGCGCTCAAACAATCTTACTGGTTTTACATGAAGTCAACCTACTCCGAAAAACTGATTCCCCAGTTGGAAGAAGACATCACAGAAGTGCGCTGGTTTAGTACAAAAGAAATTCAGGAGGTTGTTTTGAAAGACACTTATTATACGATTAGCGACGTGACCCACGAAGGTGTTTTTAAAGATTGATTCGCAGTAAAAAAATTATTCATCTAACATTCCACCACTTCAGTCGATTTTCTCACAGATTGTTAGCTAATTCATAGTTCCTGCATAAAATATTTCTGTATCTTTAAATGCAAGTTATTCTACCGCCGCGAGCTTGCCTCGCGGAGGAAAGTCCGGGCAACACAGGGTAATCCGCCACCTGAAAAGGTGGGTACAGAAACAGGAATGTTTTTGTAACAGAAAGTGCCACAGAAAACCAGGTAGCCTCGAGGTCGCAAGCGACTCGCGGTGATAGTGAAAACGTGAGGTAAGAGCTCACGGACATAATTAGTAATAGTTATGTAGGGTAAACCTCGGGTGTTGAAAGGCCAAATAGGTTGCGGTAATTTAAGGCGACCCGTCTTATTCCGGTGCAAACCGGGAGCCGCAATGGGTAGGTCGCATAGATCAATGGTAGATATATTTCTTAGTAATAAGGAATGAAACAGAACCCGGCTTACAACTTGCATGGAACTAATAGATTAAAAAAATCATGCCCAAACGTGTATTAATTTTAAGTCTTTTTTTTGCGTATTGTCTCAGTAAAGCTCAGTGCCCACAGCTTTACAATTACCTGGGTAATTTAAGTTCTACCCCGCAATTCATCAGCTGCACCGGTGGAGCCTACGCCATGAGCGTGGTATCCAATACCAGTTGGGGAGCTTACACTGTAAGTTGGGGTGATGCTTCGCCCAACAGCGTGGGTGCTTCCTATACCGCCAATTCTAATACCTCCATTACACATACCTACGCGGCGGCCACAAGCACTTATCCACTGGTACTCACCATACCGGCACTCAACTGCACGCTCACCAGCCTGGTGGTGATGGAACTCCAGACAAACGCGGTTATCAGTATCCCCATGGGTTTTCCCACCTATGGCTGCGCACCAAAAACGCTTACCTTTCAAAACACCAGTACGGATGTGAGTTCAACCACTTCCTTCACCTTTATGTTTGGGGATGGCACTCCCCCCGTAGTATTTGGCGCGTCGAACGTAAACCAACTGATTGCCCACACCTACACCCGCAACTCCGTACCTTCCTGCGCGGCCACCGCCTCCCTGTTCGCTAAGAACTATTGTAACGTTTCGCCCTCTCTTTCACAATATGGTCCACTTCAGATTTACGACGTAGACGCGGCCAACATTGCTTCAGATGTAACACATTGTGTACCGGACAATAATTTTATTTTCACCAATGCTACCAACCGTAACTGCCTCGCTCAGGGCAATACCTTTCAGAGAAAGGAAAAGTGGAATTTCGGAAATTACTGGGGCATGGGGCACGATTCTATTCTAAACTGGAGCAACTGGCCTCCCAGTTCGCCCGTCAATATTACATTTCCGGGTATAGGTCAATACACGGTGCAACTGCTCGACAGTAATTTATGTGGTGTAGATACCGCCATACAGATTGTAAACATTGTGCCACCGCCCACAGCCTCAGTTGTGGCTCCTGCCGGCAATCTCTGCCAGAATGCCTCCATCAGTTTCACTAATGCCAGCACGGGTGGCGGTAATGTCTTTTCGTGGAATTTTGGAGACGGAGGAGGTTTTGTGAGTCTGGGTGCCGGAAACAAAAACCATACCTACGCAACTCCGGGAACTTATACGGTCAGGCTGGTTGCTTCGATCTCGGGAGCCAACAATTCCTGCAGCGATACCTCCAAAGTAGTCGTCACCATTCTCACCTCACCCGTCTCGGCATTTGCACTGAGTCCCGCCGCCGGTTGTAATACACTCTCTGTTTCATTTACAAATACCTCTGTTGGCGCTTCCACTTACACCTGGACCTTTGGTAACAGCAGTACCAGCAACCTGCAGAATCCTCCTGCTCAAAATTATTTGCTCACGGGTACCTTTATCCCAACACTCGTGGTTACAGCTACCACCGGTTGTACACATTCCAGCACCGGGACCGTTATTGTAAGACCAAAACCAATTCCTGCCTTTACCCAATTTGCTGCCTGTGTAGGTGCTGCCGTGACCTTCACCAACAATTCCACCCCAACTAGTGGCGTCAACAGCATTACTTCCTACACCTGGAATTTCGGAGATCTCAGTAGTTCCTCTAATTCCATCACACCGGTGCATACCTACACGGCAGCGGGCACGTATTCCGTAAAACTCATAACTTCTTCCGCTTTTTGTACAGATTCGTTACAACAAAACATTACGATCAACATTAAACCCACTGCAGACTTTATTCCTACTCCAACCGTGGGTTGTCCGCCATTGCCCGTTACTTTTTCAAACACCAGTGCCAATGCCCTGAATTACCTTTGGAAATATTCAGGAATCTCCGCGACGTCCACAGCCACCACTCCTTCCTTTTCTTTTAGTAATACCACACAAAATTTTCTGAATTACACAGTGACACTTATTGCCGGTGCAGGCACTTGTTTTGACAGCACTAAAAAGGTAATCTCCGTAAGGCCTAAACCGGTTCCGAGTTTTACGAGTAATACCATTACAGGCTGTTCTCCATTGGTAACTACTTTTACCAATACAAGTCTCGGCATCCAAAGCTCACAATGGAATTTTGGAGATGGCGGTACTTCCCCTCTTCAGAATCCCACCCATACCTATCATAACACAGGATTATTCACACAAACGGTCACTGTAAAATTAGTGGTCACTAACAGTGTGGGCTGTACAGATTCCACCACAAAACTCATGACGGTTTATCCCGAGGCTCTCACGGTTTTCTCTATGGTGCCCGCCAGTGGTTGTAGCCCGCTGCATGTTAATTTTATCAGCGTACCCGGTGTAGCAGTATACACCTGGAATCATGGTGATGGCTCTCCCACCTACACCACTTTAACGGCTCATGCCTGGACCTACACGAACAATAGCCTTAGTAACCAGACAGCAGTGGTAAGCCTGACCGCCCAAACAAGTAATGGCTGTATTGGCACAGGCAGCGGAGCTGTAACTATATTTTATAACCCCATAGCAAACTTTACCACGAATCCCGGAATCGGCTGTTCTCCGCTGTCCGTTACCTTAAGCAATACCAGCAGCGGCCACAGCATCAGTAACTGGAATTTTGGAAACGGTCTCACCTCGAACCAGACGGATCCTTCCAGCACCTTTACTAATGCTGCGGGTGCAGGGCAATTGAGCTATTCTATAAAACTCAAGGTGGGTACTGTCAATAGCTGTTTTGATTCTATTGTAAAACCAGTAATTCTTTTTCCGCAACCCAAAGCGGGTTTTGGCTTAGATACGCCTGCCTGTTCGCCCAAAACCATTCTGTTTACCTCTTCGTCAATCGGCGCTAATTCTTACAACTGGGATTTCGGCGACGGCACACAAAGCAGTGTCACAAACAGCTCTACCACCCATCCCTTTGTAAACGGTACGGGCGCCAATAAAACATTTTTAGTGCGACTCACCGCCATCAGTTCAAATAACTGCAGGGACTCTGTAACGATTCCGATGATTGTGCATCCGAAACCTACCTTTTTTATCAGCTCTAAACCAGACAGCGGTTGTAGTCCACTGAAAGTTCATTTTGACAGCATTAAGGGGGTAAAACAATATCAATGGAAATACGACGGCATCAGTTTTGGCAGCGAAGGAGATATTACCAACGCATTTGAAAACAAAGATCCGATTACCAAAACCATTAACATAGAATTAATTGCCCGGGATATTTATACCTGTGCCGATACAGCCATCAAACAGGTAAAGATTTTTCCTGTACCCATAGCACGCTTTTCGGCTAAACCTCTTACGGTGTTTATACCGAACCAACCTACCTTTTTTACAAACGAATCCACCCCGGAATTTTTGTATTACAAATGGTCTTTTGGGGACGGGGAAACGTCCGAAGAAAAATCACCTTCACACAAATATGCAAAAGCGGGAGAATTTCAAACCAACCTTATTGTAACCACCGACAAAGGCTGTGTAGATACTTTTGATCTGCCTAACAAAGTTATGGCGATGGACGAAACTACGGTAGAAACTCCCAACGCCTTTACGCCGAATCCATCCGGTCCGGTGGGAAGAAAATTTGATCCACAGGATACCAGTAACGATATTTTCCACCCCAATGTGAAGGGAACGGAGAAATACCAGTTCAGCATTTATTCCCGCTGGGGCGAATTGCTTTTTGACACCAAAGATCCGGAGGAAGGTTGGGACGGTTACTACAAAGGTAAACTCTGCACTGCCGATGTGTACATCTGGAAGATCACCGCGACCTTTATTGACGGAAGAAGTTACAACAAAACCGGAGACCTTTTATTGCTGCGCTAAACATGACCCTAAAAAAACATCATATTCTTTTCCTTCTGTGTTTTTGCTTTTGCCTGGGCTTCAGTCAAAAAAAAGCGAGCAGCAAAAAATGCAAAAAGCTTTTAAAGGAAGCACAGTATTATTTTGATGGCGAGGAGTATGCAAATTCTTTCAAAACCTACAGACAAGTATTGGTCATTGATCCTGCAAATGAAACTGCAGGCGTGAATGCCTGCATCTGCTCCTTTAAACTCAATTATACGGTAGACAGTGTTCTTTTTCTCATTCCCAATTTAAAAACATCTGGCATAGAAGACGCCACTTATTACCACGCCAAAATTAAACACCAGTTACGCAACTTTAACGAGGCCATTACCCTTCTCGAAAAATACAGTCAGGTCGTTCCCTCAAAACGCCTGCATAGCACTGAGGAAATTAATTACCTTATGGCACAGTGCATCAGTGCCAGGGCGCACACGGATAAACCCCACCGTTCCACCATTAAAAACATGGGGCCAAACATTAATTCTCCCTTCGCGGATTATGTGCCTGTAATTATACCGGATGAATCTGCACTGTATTTTACTTCTAAACGTGAAGGTTCTTCCAATAATAAAAAAAACGGAGACAATACCTTTATGGAAGATGTATATGTGTCTTTTAAACAAAATGGTAACTGGACCAAGGCAGAAAATGTGGGACCGCCCATTAACACCGAAAGCAACGATGCCTGTGTGGCGATCAGTCCGGACGGACAACGCATGATTGTTTACAGAACCGATACGAAGAACATAGAAAGTGGTGATTTGTATTTAACCCGGCTTGGGGCCAATAACAAATGGTTACAACTGGACATCCTGAATAAAGCCATCAATTCCCCATATATTGAAACCAGCGCTTGTTTCAGTAAGGACAGTTCTGAAATTTATTTCAGCAGTAACCGTCCCGGAGGTTTGGGAGGAAAAGACATATACCGTATTAAAAAATTACCGAACGGACAATGGAGTCCGTCTCTGAATCTGGGCTCTACAGTTAATACCAAATACGACGACGATGCACCCTTTATGCATCCCGATGGCATCACGTTGTATTTTAGCAGCAAAGGACATGACAGCATGGGCGACTACGACGTATTTAAAAGCGTTTGGAATCCTGATATCCATGAATTTTCACAGGCAGAAAATCTTGGTTATCCTATCAACGACGTGGGCAGCGACATCTTTTTTGTATTGAGTGAAGACGGGCAAAGAGGTTACTATTCTTCCATAAAGAATGAAAGCTTTGGTGGTGTGGACATTTACCAGATAGATACACGTTTTGGGGACAATGACCTGAGTGCCGAAGAAGGTTATGTATTCGCAGACGGAGCGCCGGTGAGGGCCCGTGTGAGTTTAACCGATACTGAAGACAACAATTTACTCGGAGATTTTTATTCCAATCCCGAAACCGGAAAATTTATTCTGATCCTGAATCCATTAAAAACATATAAAGCGGTGATCGAAGCAGACGATTGTGAGTCTCAGGAAATGGAGATAAAACCTTTGCAGGCGGATCTGAGCAGTCATTATTTACAAATAAAATTAAAAAAGAACAGTGCGCATTAAATTGAGATTTATATTCCTTTTTTTAGTATCGTGCTTTACACTCATAGCACAGGACCCTCAATTTACGCAATTCTACGCCTCTCCCTTATATTTGAATCCCGCCTTCACGGGTCTTACCTATGAACACCGCTTCAGTCTCAACTTCCGCGAACAATGGCCGGGTGTAAAAACCGCCTACCGTACCGGCATGGTGGCTTACGATTACAACATTGCCAACCTGAACAGTGGCATAGGCATCTTCTTGCTCAACGACCGTGCCGGCACTTCCAACCTGGTCACCCAACAGCAGGGACTCAATTTTGCTTACCGCGTTAAGATCAATAAATACTCAGAATTACGTTTGGGAATCTCGTTGGTGATGGCACAAAAAAAACTTGATTACAGCAACCTCATTTTTAACGACCAGCTGGCCAGCGGCTCTGGTTCCGGCCCTTCGCGGGATGCCCTGAGCATAGAAAAAGTAAGGTATTTCGACATGGGTTGCGGAGCCTTGTACAACTCAACCAACTACTGGATAGGCTTTTCGGCCAAACACATCAACGAGCCCAATGCCAGTATGGTGGGTGACGTAAATATTTTGCCCGTTTATTTAAGTCTGCATGGCGGGTACCGTTATATCATTTCAGCCAGAGGATCTGGTAAAACCAAACTGGAAGAATTTATCAGTGCCAGTTTCCATTACAAAAAAGAAGGCAAGTACGATCAGTTTGACATTGGCGCCTATTATTTTAAATCCTTCCTGAATCTGGGAATCTGGTACCGCGGTTTACCCTTTAAACACTATAAGCCAGGATATCCCAACCGCGAGAGCATCGCCTTGTTATTAGGACTGGAAGTGCCGGATAAAAATTTCAGGATAGGCTACAGTTACGACCTTACTGTTTCACGTCTGGGTTTAACCAATACCAAAGGCGCGCACGAAATTTCTCTGGTATACGAGGTTGCCAAAAAACGGAAACGAAATAAGAGAACTTTGGTGAGCTGTCCGAAGTTTTAGGGATTACAAACTGTTTTCCGTAACTTTAAGTAGAATTAAATCCCAAAGCAATGAAAAAAATTTTAACCATTTTTCTATTTATTCAGTTTTTATCTGAATCAAAGGCTCAGATTGTGTTCTGCCCTCCCGGAGCGGAGTGGCATTATTTTTTTTATTGGGCCGGTTATAATCCAGGTTCGCGGAACGAAGCCATAAAATACACCGGAGATTCCATCATTGGTAACGACACCTTAAAAGTTCTGGCGCATACACGTTTTTATTTGCAATGTAGCAATTTGATCTCTAAAACGCTCTTAAAACAGAGAGGCGATACTATTTACTTTAAAAACAGCCGAACCCAAGGTAGCTGGCAAATAC